>CAXTXZ010000164.1:0-7789 GCA_964248015.1 uncultured Rhodopila sp.
TGCCCACCCGGTCGTCGCCGCCGTCATCCCCGGCCCCCGCAACGCCGCCGAGTTCAACGAGAACCTCCCTCTCTTCACCATGAAGATCCCGCCGGCGCTCTGGTCCGACCTGCGCGCCCAGGGCCTGCTGCATCCCAACGCGCCGGTCCCCGCCTGATGCCGATCCTGCAAACCGACCCGTGGCGCGTCCAATTCTTCCAGCACGTCCCTTGCCCGGAGAGCGTCACCATCCCCACCAAGGACTGGGAGGCCTGGACGCTCTACCCCGGCCACCGCTGGATCTACGACAAGCTGGCCGTCGCCCTGAGCCAAGGCCTCGACGCCGCCCCGCACGGCGTCGTCCCGCCAAGCTTCCCGGTCTTCTCCAAGCCAATGATGAACCTGCGCAGCATGGGCGCGGGCAGCCTGCCCATCCCGGACGCGGCGGCTTATCGCGCGGCCCTGCAGCCCGGCCATTTCTGGTCCACCCTGCTGACGGGCGCGCATGTCAGCACCGACGCCGCCGTTGTCGATGGCCATGTCCGCTGGTGGCGCCATGCGACCGGCGCGACCGCCCCCGGCGGCACCTTCGACCACTGGCGCATCCACGCCGAAGCCATGCCGCGCATCGAGGATTGGTGCGGCGCTTGGTCCCGCCGGCACCTGTCCGGCTACACCGGCATGGTGAATTTCGAGACCATTGGCAGCCGCATCATCGAAGCCCATCTACGCTTTGCCGACCAATGGCCTGACCTCTACGGATCAAACTGGGTCGAGGCGTTGGTCCGGCTCTACAGCGACCAGAAGTGGGCCTTTGACGACGCCAACCGGGCGGATGGCTACAGCGTCGTCCTGTTCGCCCCGCACGGCCCAGCCTATCGCCATCCGCCGGAAGCGGTCATCGACCAGGCGCTTGCCGTCGATGAAGTCTCCAGCGTGCAGATTTCCTTTCACCAAGATCGCGACCCCGCCCACCACTCCATGCCCCCCGGCGGCTTCCGCCTTGCGGTGATCAACGCCATGTCCCTGGACGCAGGACGCCAAGCGCGTGCAATCCTGCGCGAAGCCATGATATGACCGGAACGACGCTTTACTCATGGCGTTGATAAGCGGAACACCGTAGGGCAGCGCGTATGTCGGATCAGGGAACACCTTCAGGCCTGCGGCCGGCCACGATAGCGCCTGCGGAAACGCCTGGGCTGACGGGGCTGCTGACCCTGGCCATCGGGGTCGTTGTGGTTGCCGGCCTTTACCTCGGCCGAACCGTGCTGATACCCATCACGCTGGCGGTGCTGCTGTCTTTCCTGCTCGTCCCGTTGGTCAACCTGCTGCGGCGGCTGCACCTGGGCCGTGGCCTGAGCGTGATGGTCGCCGTGCTGCTCGCCCTCGGCATCATCCTGGCGGCCGGAACCTTGATCGGCACCCAGATCGCCGCCCTGGTGCAGGACGTCCCCCGCTACGCCGACACGGTCCGCGGCAAGATCGAAACCGTGCAGAACGGCGCCACGACCCAGATGAACCTGCTGATGCGCCGCATGGGCCAGCAACTCAATCAGGAAGGCCCGGCCCATCCGGCCAACCCGTCAGAGCCCAAGCCGGTCCAGGTCGAGATCCACCAGCCCGACGCGACCCCCTTGCAGATCGCCGAACGCGTCATCACCCCCATCGTTGATCCGCTGTCCACCACCGCCATCGTGCTGATCGTCTCCATCTTCGTGCTGTTGCAGCGCGAGGACCTGAGGGACCGCCTGATCCGCCTGTTCGGCTCGTCTGACCTGCACCGCACCACCGTCGCGATGAACGACGCCGCCCGCCGCCTGTCCCGCTACTTCCTCACGCAGTTCGGCATCAACGCGGCCTTTGGCATCATCATTGGGCTTGGCCTGGCCGTGATCGGCGTGCCGTCCCCGCTGTTGTGGGGCATATTCGGGATGCTGCTGCGTTTCGTGCCCTATATCGGCGCGCCCTTGTCGGCGATTTTCCCGCTGGCCCTCGCCGCCGCCGTGGACCCCGGCTGGTCGATGGCGCTGTGGACCGCCGGCCTCTACTTCTGCACCGAGGTCATCATGGGCCAGGTGGTCGAGCCGCTGCTCTACGGCCACAGCACGGGCCTGTCCCCCTTCTCCGTCGTCGTGTCCGCGACGTTCTGGACCTGGCTGTGGGGCCCGATCGGACTGATCCTGTCCACCCCCTTGACCCTGTGCCTTGTTGTCCTTGGCCGCCACGTCGAACGGCTGGAGTTCCTTGACGTCATCCTTGGCGACCGCCCTGCCCTGACGCCCGTCGAAAGCTTCTACCAGCGCCTGTTGGCCGGCGACCCCGACGAGGCCCGCGACCAGGCAGAGCAGCTCCTGCGCGACCGCCCCTTGTCCTCCTACTACGACGAGGTCGCCGTGAAGGGCCTGCAACTGGCCACCATTGACGCCACTCGCGGCGTGCTGACCGATGCGCAGCTTGACCGCATCAAGACCGCCATCCAAAGCCTGATCGACGACCTGGACGAGTATGACGACCAGGAGCCGCAGGCCAAAGCCTCTCCCGAAGATCCCGCCGCCCCGTCACGCGGCGAGCAGGACGTGCCAATCCATCCGGCCCCCGGCAAGGTCGCGCCGCACACGCTGCCGGCGGTCTGGCGTGGCGAGGCTCCTGTGTTGTGCATCGCCGGCCGCGGTCCCCTGGACGAAGCCGCCGCCAACATGCTGTCCCAGCTTCTGCGCAAGAACGGGCTGAATGCTCGGGTCCTGCCGCACGAAGCCGCGTCGCGCGCGCAAATCGCCTCGCTGAACGGCGAAGGCATCGCCATGGTCTGCCTCGTCTACCTGGAGCTTGGCGGCGCCCCCTCGCACCTGCGCTACCGGCTGCGCCGCTTGCGCCAGCGCCTGCCGAACGCTCGGCTGCTGGTAGGCCTTTGGCCGGCCGAGCAAGCTATCCTGACCGATGACCGGCTACGGGCCGCGGTCGGCGCGGATGCTTACACCAGCTCGCTGCGGGAAGCGGTGGAGGCCTGCCTGGAGACCGCGCGGGAGGAGGCGCAGCCGGTTGCGGCCTGAACCGCATTGAACATTGGAACAATTTGCAACTCGCGTTACCGGGCGAAAACGCCCATGAACACGGTTTGTTAACCGTAACATACGTGTCTTTGCACCCAAGCGCGATACGCCACTTTAACTTGGGTGTCTCAGGGCGACGAACAGGATACAACGCGTGACCCTCTTTTCAACGCCAGCGCCAAATTCCTTATCGCAACTGGGGCACATCCGCTGGACGCAAGTGAGGCTCTGACAATGCCCCCTGCTCCTGAGCAACTTCCGCTGCTCGCATGAAACGCCTTCTTGTCCTCCTTTCTGTCCTGCTCCCGCTTCCGGCCGCGGCCGAGAACCTGAAAATCGCGACCTGGAACCTCAACTGGCTCACCACCCGCGGCCGCGACGTGCCGGATGACGTGAAAATCCGTTCTGACAGCGACTTCACCCGCCTTGCTCAATACGCTCAGGAACTGAATGCCGATGTGATCGCGATCGAGGAAGTTGACGGCTTCTCCAACGCAAGCAGGTTGTTCCCGCGCGATCGTTACTCCGTTCACATGACACGTGACCGCGTCGTTCAGCGCGTCGGCATCGTCGTCCGCCGGGGCCTGCGTTACGACCAGAACCCCGACGTCACCGCGCTGGCGGAAAACCACCTGCGCAGCGGCGCCGACATCACGTTGCATCTTGAGGGCTCCGACCTGCGTGTCCTCGCCGTCCACCTGAAAACCGGCTGCCACAGCCAGCCGCTGCCGAACACCAATGACCGTGCCTGCCTGGAGCTTCGCGACCAGGTGCCCCCGCTGGCGGACTGGATCGCGGCCCGCCGGCAAGAGGGCGTGCCCTTCATTGTCCTTGGCGACTTCAACCGGCGGATGGACAGGAACGATACGCTGCTGGCCGACCTTCGCAAGGCCGCGCCACTGGTCCGGGCAACCGAGGGCCATAGCTCGCCCTGCTGGGGCAAGGAAAGCTTCATTGACCACATACTGGCCGGTGGGCCCGCCGCCGACTGGATGCGCCCGGACACGCTGCGCGTGCTCACTTACCACGAAACAGATCCGACGCTGAAAGAACAACTATCCGACCATTGCCCGGTCTCGGTGAACCTCGCCGTGCCGGAGTGAGCAGCGCCAAGGCGTCCCTCAGGCCGGTTCCAGCGGCCCATGCGGGCTGACGCCTTTGCGAATGATGCCATCCGCAAGCCGGGACACCGTTGTGCCCAGCGGCGGCCCGATAACGGAGCAAACCCGGCTAAACCCGCGCAGCAAGGGCCTACGCCCCGTTCGACCGCACCAGCTTGCCAGGACGCGCGCCGGTTTCCTCGCCCCGCTCGAAGATCGGCTGGCCGGCGACGATCGTCGCGGTGTAACCGTCCACCCGCTGCACCAGGCGCTTGCCGCCGGCCGGCAGGTCATGCCGCAGTTCCGGATGGTGCAGCCGCAGCGTGCCCATGTCCACCACGTTGACATCGGCCTTCTTGCCGGCCGCCAGCCGTCCCCGGTCATGGAACCCAAAGAAATCGGCTGTCTCGCTTGTCAGCCGCTTCACCATGAACTCCAGCGGGAACCGAGGCCCCCGGTGCCGGTCGCGCACCCAGTGCGTCAGCATGTAGGAGGGCAGGCTTGAATCGCAGATCAGCCCGCAATGCGCGCCGCCATCGCCAAGGCCCAGGATGGTGTCCGGGTCCTTGATCATGTCGTGCACCACGCCATGATCGCCATGCACGTAGTTCGTCACCGGGTAGAACAGCATCCGGTCGCCGTTCTCGCCCGTCAGGTAATCGTAGCAGAACTCTTCCGGGGTCATGTTGGTCTTCGCCGCCATCGCCTCGATGCTGCGGCTTTGATCCGGCTCGTAATCAGGCGGGTCGCCCAGCACGTATTGCCGTTCCCACCGCGTCGCGATCGGCCGCTGCAACGGCGGCTGGATCGCCAGCAACGCCTCGGACGCCGGCTGCGCCAGGATTTCCGCGCGCACCGCCGGGTCGCGCAGACGCGCCAGCCGCTCCGCCGGGGACAGAGGCGCCAGGGCGGCGAAGGCGGGCCGCGCGGCGAAAGGATTCATCGAGGTGGTGAGGCCAAGGATGATGCCGACCGGACGGCCGGCCACCTGCGCGATCACCGTCGCCCCCTGCGAGCGGGCCTTGCGCACCCCGCCCATCAGCCGCACCCAGCGGTCCGGGTCATAGGACCGGTCCGTCAGCAGGAACCACAGCGGCCGGCCAGTTGATTTCGCCAGCGTGCTCATCCATTCAAATTCGGCGTCCTCGTCGTCGAAGTCGCTCAGCATCCCGAACGCGCCCTTGCCGGCGCGGCCGAGCGCGGCGCCGATGCCGAAAAGTTCCTGGTTCTCGGCGAAGCGGCCGGGCACCAGTTCGCCCTTGGTCGTCTTGTGCTGCTCGGTGCGCGACGTGGTGAAGCCGAAGGCGCCAGAGCGCAGCGCTTCCTCGGTCAGCCGCGACATCGCCTCGATGTCGGTCGCGTTCGCCATTTCGCGGCGCACGGCGCGGTCGCCCATGACAAAGACGCGCAGCGGATGGTGTGGCACCTGGGCGGCGACGTCGATCACGCGCGGCAGGCGGCCAAGCGCGTCCAGGTAGTCGGGGAAGCTTTCCCAGTCCCAGTTCAGGCCTTCCGCCAGCGCGATGCCGGGGATGTCCTCCACCCCTTCCATCAGGTCGATCAGGCAATCATGGTCAGCCTTTCGGACAGGCGCGAAGCCGACGCCGCAATTGCCCATCAGGATCGTTGTCGCGCCATGCCATGACGACGGCGCAAGGATCGGGTCCCACGTGGCTTGGCCGTCGTAATGGGTGTGGATATCGACCCATCCGGGCGTCACCAACTGCCCGTTCGCCTCGATCTCCCGCTTGCCTGGGCCGGCTTTGCCGCCGACCTGCGTGATCACCCCGCCATCAATGGCGACATCGCCGGTAAATCCCTTGGCGCCCGTGCCATCGATGACTGTGCCGCCGCGGATGACGAGATCATGCATCGTGCCTGCTTCCCTTCGCTGTCATGCGGCAGCATCGCGCCGCGTCAGGAAAACATCAAGTTGCCTGGCGCAAGCGGCCGAACAGAGTGATCAGCCTCAGGCCAAGGCCAGCGTTTTGCCCATCATGTTGGCTGGATCTCTTGCCGTGAACGGCTCACGCAAACCCGCGCCGCGTGGCATGCCCCTGGGCTTGACAGCAGGGACAAGCCAGCCCGGCGCCGTGTCTTTGATATGTCCGCCGAAAGGATGAACGGCATCCCGAATGGCATGAAGCCTAATGAAGCCGAACACATCTTTTGCGCCGGCACGGCCGCTGGATGGCTTTTTGAACCCTGCGGCGCCCAAGTCGGCATGTTTGAGACACAGGAACCGCGCCAACGTCAGCTTTATGACCTTGACCTGCGCACATTGCCGCTGACTGGCGGCACGTCGCTCCAAGCGCTGCAATTCAAGATCCCTGGACTACCGCGCTCCTGCCGCGAGATCCGTGGATCATGACCCCTTGAAATCGGCGGGAAGCGCCGGGACTGCCGCCGAGCGCTTCCCGCGACACGGCTTAACCCCGGATGGTGGGATTGTCGCCAGTCACGTAGGCCGTTCCCGTCTGGCTTATGGGGGGCGTGGCGCCGACAGGATCAGGGCCCGGCTTAAAGCCTGACCAGTCGTTGCCATAGGATGTCCGACGCTGCTGCCAGTCCGGCGTGGCGTGCTGCGCCAGAATGGCCTCGATGTTCGAGGCCTGCGCCTCGTCAGCGCGAACCGTCACCAGGGAGCCGCCCCGCTTGACGCCTTCGGCATAAACATTGGCTTCGTCATTGCTGACGCCCGCGCCGGTCAGCGCGCCAAGCAGGCCACCAGCTCCGGCTCCGATGCCCGCTCCGGTCAAGGTCGCCACAAGCCAACCGGCCGCGATGACAGGGCCGACGCCAGGAATCGCCAGGGAGCCGATGCCAGCCAGCAGGCCGGCGCCGCCGCCAAGCAGCGTGCCAAGCGTCGCGCCGGTTCCGGTTCCCGTGCCGGCGTGAGTTTCGGCCGTGGTCCCCTCCGTGACGCCCGAACGGCCCGTCGCGTCGGCATTGGCGACCAAGCTGATATCGCTGTGCGGAACACCGCCCGCCTCAAGCGCTTGAACGACAGACTGGGCCTCGCCATAGCTGTCATACATGCGGGTAAAAGTACGTTGTGCCATTTTGGAACTCCTACTTGCTTACGCCAATGTTGCCTTTGTAATCCAGCCAGACGGTTGTGCTCGCGCCATTCTTCTGCGCCTTGCCACGCCACACGCCGTCATTGTCTTTCGACAAATTATCGACGTTCGAGTATCCGTCGCGCTGTATCCGCGCCTTGGCCTCGTTCATCGTGAAGCTGTTGGCTCCCTTCGCCGGCATCGGCTCGTTGGCGCTGCTCGTGGCGACCGCCTGGTTGCTGTTGATCGTCGCCGCATTGCTGGCCCGCTGCGCGGCCCCGCTGGCAGTCGATCCCAACTGCGACGCCGTGCCTGAAACCGTCGGCGTGCTGGTGGTCGTCGGCGTCGTCTTGCCGGGGTCCGGCGCCTGCGTTGCTTGGGCAAAACATACGCCGCTTGTTAGAAGTCCGGCGGCCGTGATTGCGAACATGAGAGACTTCATGTCATCCTCCTGAAGTTGAACGAAAGTGAACCTGCGTTAATCCCTTCCGTTTCTGCCACCATGGTAGCAGTGGGCACGAGCCTAACGCTTAACAAGATGGTTCGTTTCTTGCGCATGGAAATAGTCACTGAATGGTCGTTTGCCAGTCACCGCCGCCGT
>CAXTXZ010000165.1:0-7746 GCA_964248015.1 uncultured Rhodopila sp.
AGGCGTAAGCAACAGGCAGGGTTGATTTGAGCGACATACACGACGACGCCTCGGGGCCGACCGGCCTGCGGGGCGACATGCAGCCGGTGACCCTGGAAGTGGAAATGCGCCGCTCGTACCTCGATTACGCCATGAGCGTGATCGTGTCGCGCGCGCTGCCGGACGCCCGCGACGGGCTGAAGCCGGTGCACCGGCGCATCCTCTACGGCATGCACGAGGCGGGTTACACGCCGGACAAGGCGTACCGCAAGTCGGCGCGCGTGGTCGGCGACGTGATGGGCAAGTACCACCCGCACGGCGACGCCTCGATCTACGACGCCATGGTGCGGATGGCGCAGGGTTTTTCCATGCGGCTGCCGCTGATCGACGGGCAGGGCAATTTCGGCTCGGTGGACGGCGACAACCCGGCGGCGATGCGCTACACCGAGGTGCGGCTGGCGAAGGCGGCGGCGCTGCTGCTGGAGGACATCGACAAGGACACGGTCAGCTTCCAGCCGAACTACGACGAGTCGGAAAAAGAGCCGCTGGTGCTGCCGGCGAAGTTCCCGAACCTGCTGATCAACGGCGCCAACGGCATCGCCGTGGGCATGGCGACCAACATCCCGCCGCACAATCCGGGCGAGATCATCGACGCCACGCTGGCGCTGATCGCCGATCCCGACACCCCCCTGGACGAGCTGATGAAGATCGTCCCCGGCCCGGATTTCCCGACGGGCGGGATCATCATCGGCCGCTCCGGCATCCGGCAGGCGTTCGAGACCGGGCGGGAAAGCATCACGGTCCGGGCGCGCACGGAATTCGAGGAGATCCGCAAGGACCGCACGGCGATCATCGTCACGGAGATACCCTACCAGGTCAACAAGAAGACGCTGATCGAGAAGATCGCCGAGCTGGTGCGCGGCAAGGTGATCGAGGGCATCGGCGAGATGCGCGACGAGAGCGACCGCTCCGGCATGCGGATCGTGATGGAGCTGAAGCGCGACGCGACGCCTGAAGTGGTGCTGAACCAGTTGTTCCGCTTCACCCAGTTGCAGACCAGCTTCGGCATCAACGTGCTGGCGCTGGACGACGGGCAGCCCAGGCAGATGGGGCTGCGCGAGGCGCTGATGTGCTTCATCCGGTTCCGCGAGGAGGTGATCCTCCGGCGGGCGCGGCACGAATTGGGCAAGGCGCGCGACCGGGCGCACAACCTGGTCGGCTTGGCGAGCGCGGTCGCCAACATCGACGAGGTGATCCGGCTGATCCGGGCTAGCCCCGACGCGGCGACGGCGCGGACGGCCCTGATGGGGCGCGACTGGCCGGCGGAGGACATCGGCGCGCTGCTGGCGCTGATAGACGAGCCGGGCAACGTCATCGCGCCCGACGGCACGGTGCGGCTGACCGAGGAGCAGGCGCGCGGCATCCTGGAACTGCGGCTGCAGCGCCTGACCGGGCTGGAACGCGAAAAGATCCAGGCCGAGATGGCCGAGGTCGGAGAGCGCATCCGCGAGCTGCTCGACATCCTCGGCTCGCGCATCCGGCGCATGGAAGTGATGCACGAGGAACTGGCGGCGGCTCGGCGGGAAATCGCCTCGCCGCGGATGACAGACATCGCCGAGGCGCTGGCGGACCAGGACGACGAAAGCCTGATCGAGCCGGGCCAGATGGTGGTGACCATCACGCGCGACGGCTTCATCAAGCGCACCGCGCTCGACGTGTTCCGCTCCCAGCACCGCGGCGGGCGCGGCCGCTCGGCCACCGGCACGCGCGGCGACGACATCGTCACCCGCTCGTTCAACGCCCACACGCACCAGTGGGTGCTGTTCTTCTCCTCGGGCGGCAAGGCGTTCCGGGAAAAGGTGTGGAAGCTGCCGGAGGCGGGGCCGACGGCCAAGGGACGCGCGCTGGTCAACCTGCTGCCGGAACTGGGGTCCGACACCATCACCACGGTGCTGCCGCTGCCGCAGGACGAGACGCTGTGGGAAAGCCTGCACCTGGTGTTCGCCACCGCCTCGGGCAACGTGCGGCGCAACCGGCTGTCGGACTTCCGCAATGTCCGGGCCTCCGGGCTGATCGCCATGAAGCTGGACGAGGGCGACCGGCTGATCGGCGTCGCCACCTGCCGGGAAGGCGACGACGTGCTGCTGGCGACCCGCAGGGGCCGCTGCATACGCTTCGTGCTGTCGGATGACCAGGTGCGGGTGTTCGCCGGGCGCGACAGCTCCGGCGTGCGCGGCATCAAGCTGCTGGCCGGCGACGAGGTGAACAGCCTGTCTGTGCTGCGGCATGTGACGGCGACGCCGGAAGAGCGGCTGGCGTACTTGAAGCAGGCGAACGCCAAGCGGCGCGGCAATGAGGCGGAGGCGGATGTCCCGGCCGAACCCGACAACGATGAGCAGGCGCCAGAGGTCACCCTGTCGGCGGAGCGTTTCGCCGAGATGGAAGCCTCGGAGGAAATGCTGCTGACGGTGACGGACATGGGGTTCGGCAAGCGCACCTCGGCTTACGAGTACCGCGCGACCGGCCGGGGCGGGCAGGGCATCGGCAACATCACGCTGGCGCCGCGCAACGGCAAGGTGGTCACGGCGACTTTCCCAGTGCGCCAGGGCGACGACATCATGATGGTCACCGACGCTGGCCGGCTAATCCGCGTGCCGGTGGACCAGGTGCGGATCACCGGGCGGCAGGCGATGGGCGTCACGCTGTTCCGGGTGGACAAAGGCGAGCACGTCACCAGCGTCTTCACGGTGCTGGAAACCGAACTGGACGACACCAGTCCGGAGGAAGCGCCGGCTGACGACAACGACAAGGCGCCGCCTGAGGATGGAAACGATGGCTGACACGGCTGCGCGCTGCGTGTCGCGCATAGGCTTGTACCCGGGGACATTCGACCCGGTCACGAACGGGCATCTCGACGTGATCTCCCGCGCTGCCCGCCTGCTCGACAAGCTGGTGGTTGGCGTGGCGGTGAACACCGGGAAAGGGCCGCTGTTCACGCTGGAGGAACGCGTCGAGCTTGTGCGGGCGGAGATCGAAGCGATCGCCACGCGCAACGGCATGGTGATCGAGGTCGTGCCGTTCGACACCCTGCTGGTCGAGTTCGCCCGCAAGGTCGGCGCGTCGATGATCGTGCGGGGGCTGCGCGCGGTGTCGGACTTCGACTACGAGCTCCAGATGACGGGGATGAACTACCGCATGGCGCCGGATATCGAGACGATCTTCCTGATGGCGAGCGAGACGCATCAGTTTATCGCCTCCCGCCTGGTCAAGGAGGTTGCCATGCTGGGCGGCGACATCACCTCTTTCGTGCCGCCGCTGACGCATGAGCGCGTCATGCGACGGATCCGGGGCTGACACGCTCGGCCCCATGTTGGCTTGAAGGCCCATGTTGGCTTGAAGGAGGGCGCGGATGCGTCGCCGTGGTTTGCTTGCGACTTGCCTTGGACTGGCCGGAACCCTGTTCGCGTCGCGTGGCCAGAGCCAGACGCAGCTCGATCCGGAGAACACGCTCTACATGGACCTGAAGCAGGGGCGGGTGGTGATCCAGCTTCTGCCGGACGTGGCGCCGAAGCATGTGGCCCAGATCAAGGCGCTGGCGCGCGAGGGGTTCTATGACGGCACGCCGTTCCATCGGGTGATCGACGGCTTCATGGCGCAGGGCGGCGATCCGACCGGCACCGGCACCGGCGGCAGCAAGATGCCCAACCTGCCGCCCGAGTTCAGCCAGCGGCATTTCGTGCGCGGCGTCTGCGGCATGGCGCGGTCGCAGGACCCCGGCAGCGCCAACAGCCAGTTCTTCATCATGTTCGCGCCAGCCCCGTCCCTGGACGGCAAATACACGGTCTGGGGCATGGTGACGCGGGGCATGGAGTTCGTGGACGCGATCAAGCACGGCGATGGCCCGAACGGCCAGGTGCTTGGCCAGCCCGACCGCATCCTCCATATGCGCGTCGCCGCAGACGTGAAATCCTGAAACACAAAGGACTGTTGAGATGAGTGAAGCAAAGCCGACGCTGGACCCGGAGAACACGCTGTACCTGGACATCAAGCAGGGGCGTGTGGTGATCCAGCTTCTGCCGGACGTCGCGCCGATGCACGTGCAGCAGATCAAGGCCTTGGTGCGGCAGGGGTTTTACGACGGCACGGTGTTCCATCGCGTCATCGAGGGCTTCATGGCGCAGGGCGGCGATCCGACCGGCACCGGCACCGGCGGCAGCGAACTGCCCAACATCCGCGCCGAGTTCACCGACAAGGCGAAGTTCCAGCGCGGCACCTGCGGCATGGCTCGGTCGCAAAGCCCGCATAGCGCCAACAGCCAGTTCTTCATCATGTTCGAGCCGGCGTCGCACCTGAACGGCCAGTACACCATCTGGGGCCAGGTGGTGGAGGGCATGGAGTTCGTCGATCAGATCAAGCGCGGCAGCGGCGGCGGCGGCACCGTGTCGAACCCCGAGAAGATCGAGAAGATGTCGGTCGCCGCCGACGTAGCCTGACGCGGGCAACGCTGGCTCTCTCGCGCGGCCGGGCCGCCCTGGCGACAGGGCCTGCTTGACCCGCCGACCGGGTTGGCGTTCAAAGCGCGCTTTCGAGCCCGTAGCTCAGTTGGTAGAGCACGAGACTTTTAATCTTGGGGTCGTGGGTTCGAATCCCACCGGGCTCACCAAGCCAACGCAGTGTTTGAGTTGATGCGTCCAGGCTGCCGGCGAAGGGCGGGCTGGTCAGCAACGCCGTGTAACGGTCGGCGTCCGCGTCGTGGTCCTGCGCCAAGCTGTCGTGGTAGCCCCATCCGGGTTCTCCACGCCGTCCGGAGGCGGGCAGCCTTGCGCTCCTCCAGCGTGTGCAAGTCGTCCAGGCGGCGGATGAACAGCAGGCAGGTGATCTGTTCGATGACTTCCGGCGGGTTGGCGATGCCGCCGCTCCAGAAACTGTCCCAGATCCGGTCGATTTGGCCGCGAAGCTCGCCGGTGATTGAGCAGCGGCGCCAGGACCGTGGCCATGGCACTGGCGCTCACGGCCACCAGCGCAACGCCCACCGTGGTGCCACGGCGACCGGCCATCAGGACGGGCATCCGCTTACGCGACAGGCACGCTTGCTGGCCTTCCGCAACGCTTGCGTGGCTTGCGGCGGGACGCCTGCGCAGCCAGTTGCCTCTGCTTGGCGTGCTTCCAGGCGCGCGATCCCTTGCGGCTTTTCAGGACATAGGTTTCGTCCGCCCCGACGGCGCCGCCGGCACGGGTGGCGTCGGCCTTGATCGCCTCGAAAAAGCGGTGGCGCCAGCGAAACGCGGTGCTGGCCGCGATCGCGCAGCGGGCGGCGGATTTGCGCACCACCTCCCGTTCGTCGAGCGACTGGGCGAAGTCAACCCAGCGCTCCTTGTGATGCAGGTGCGCCAGCGGCGTGCCGCTCAACGCGTTGAAGGTCTTGCCGCACTTCCCGCACTGGAACCGGCGCAGGCCACTGGCGCGGCCTCGGCACACCACGCCCTGCTGGCGGCAATGCGCGCACCGCCGCTCGGCCATCACCCGCCGCTCAAGGGCGGCAATGACCTCGGCTTCCGACGAGCACCCGGCGAGAAGGCCCTGAACCTCGGCTTGCCGAGTCGGCGGAAGGGCATCGATCTCTTCAAGCCACTTTTCGTAAAGGTCGCTGTCCATCACCCACCCCCACTGGAAGCCCGTTGTTCCCATGGATCTTATCATCACGCATGGGATTTGCGGAAAGAGTTAAACCGCAAGGCTTTTCATCCTGGGGCCGTGGGTTCGAAGCTCGCCGGGTTCACCAGGCATCGCCGGAAACAGGTCACTTCGCCGCCCGCGCCACGCGCCTCGCATGGCCGTGGCCGGAGGTGATCAGATGGTGGCCGCGCCGGTCCGGCTTGTCAGGGCCGCCGGAGGACACGATCAGGAAGGCGCCCAGGACCACCACCGCGGTCGCCACCATCATCCGCGCCGTCAGCGGCTCGGAGAACAGGAACGCGCCCAGCCCCAGGGCCACCACCGGGTTCACGCGGGAGAACGTGGTGGCGATGCTGCCGGAACGCGCTTGGCCAGGAAGCCGTAGGCGGTGAAGCCTCCTATCGCGGTGAGCACCAGCCAGCCGAGGCCGAGCCAGGATGCGCCGGACGCGGCGCGCAGGCCCACGCCGGCGAACTGGTTCAGGAACAGGCCGGCGGCCAGCAGCACGACGGTTCCGCCCAGCAACTCCAGCCCGGCGGCGAGACGCGGGTCATCGGGCAGGCGCAGGCGTGGCGCGAGGACCGCGCCCAGCGCCCAGGCGGCCTGGAGGCGACGAGCAGCGTGACGCCGAACGGGTCCAGGCCCGATCCCGGACGCAGCAGGACCGCGATGCCGGCGAAGCCGATGACAAGGCCGGCCAGGGCGCGTTTGGCCGCCGAGGCGTCCGCGTCCACGCCGCCAGGGCAAGCCAGGAGCCATGCGGCGGGTGGCGCGGGCCGCTGGGCTTCCTGGATACCATCCTGGCGGGTGGATCACTCCTCCCCTGTCTCAGCCGCCCCTCGCTTGGCCAGCAGCGCCTGCAACGCCTCCGCTTGCGGGCTTGTCCCGCTTCGGCTCAGGAATTCCGCCACGGCGATGTCGGATGCCTGACCGCCCGATGCCAGGTTCGGTTCATGGCGGATGCGGTAATCGCCCGTCGCATCGTCATGGAGCAGTCGCCAGCGGTCGCCATTCGAGCTGCTGTAGAAAGTCTCCGTCGAGACAGCCATGCTTTTGGATCTCCCCGTGCTCACCCGCTTCCCATGCTGGCCGCGCGCCTTTGCGCCCAAGCAAGCCGCCGCCCGCCCCAAAGCGCTCCGGCGTGGGCTTGCGGGGCATCCCGCGTTTTTAACTTACGCCGCTGCCTGATGCCATGCCTTGGGTTCGTGGGCCGCGCGGTCGCCGCGCCCGCTTGACAAGCGGTGCTGGCCGTCAAGGGGTTCGGCATGACCGTCCACCGGCGGGATCGATTTGCCATCGAGGGCGCTCATCCCGTGGCGCGCGGACGCAACGATGTCTCGGCCCATGACCAAGCCGTCGAAGCCTATCGATCGGCCGGATTGCCGGCCTGGGAACGCGACCGGCTTGGCCACACGCTGGGCTTGTGGTCGAGCGAGGCCCCAATGGGATAGGCGCGCTCACGGTTTGAACCCGGCGGCGGCGCGGGCGGATGCTCCGATTCGTGCCGTTGGCTGCGTTGCCGCCAGGCCCCAGGGATTACGGGTGGCGGATTGGATGGCCGCCGCATGTGGCAGGCCGGACGCAAGGTGAGCATGCCGCTTCAGCACCCTGAAGCCAGGCGGCGGGACGAAGCGGGCATGTAAAAAATCCCGACATTCATAGTGTAGTGCTACGTGACTGCTAAAGCGTTCGGCAGCATGCAATAGTATAGTCAAATAAGGCGGAAACGACTGTGATCGCCGCCGAATCGCACGCGGGCGTCATTTCGACGGTTTTACTCGAAAAATTCGATTGTAAAGTTTTTGATGAATACATACGCAGGATCGTAGTGCGGTTTTCTGTCAGAATATGCTTATTACTGCCATTTGCCAACTATATGTAGAAGAACAGCCACTTCCTGCATACTAATGTAGTCGGCTTAACTTGGCACACTGGTTGCAATTGTTATTTGCACGAAGCGCACCAGACATTGAACCCATCCGGGCAACATACCTGCAAGGAGAACCGCCGCCATGAGACTCACCAAGGAAGCCCTTTCTGTCAGCATCGTCGTGCGACGCCTCAGCATAGGCGCCGCGCCTTTTGGCTGGG
>CAXTXZ010000166.1:0-7657 GCA_964248015.1 uncultured Rhodopila sp.
CCACCCCCACCACCGCCCTCGCCATTGTAGGCGGCCAGCACCGTGTGCCGTTCCAGGTCGCCGCGCACGCTCTGCCCGCTGGCGGCAAGCGTGGTGATCCAGCGCTGGACCGGGTCCGGACGGTCTTTCACCAGCGCGACCAGCCGCCGCGCCGCGTCGCCGTTCGGCAGGCTGGCGCCGCCGCTTGTTTGCTCAAGCTGGCGCGACAATTCCTCCAGCCCCTGCAGCACCGGATCAAGCTCCCGCTGCGTGAAGTCACGCAACGGCCGGAACGTGTCATCGACGGCGCGGGCCGCGTCCAGGTCCGCCGCCGCGGCCTGCGGCGGAAGGCCGGGCGCGGGGGCCGCGTTGGGCGCCGGGTTCGGCGGCGTGGTGAGCGACAGGTAGGGCAGGATCGCCGTCAGCATCCCCTTGATGGGGGACTGCGGCCGCGACAGCAGCCAAAGGTCGGCCATCTGCCGTTCCGCCGTGGGCGCGATGACGAGGTTCATGTCATGCAGCAGCCCGCCCCAGGTCGCGATGTAGTCGCTGGCGTAAAGCCGGATGACATCGCGTTCCAGCGTGGGCAGCGTCCGCGGGTCGTTCAAGTCCACATGGCTGGACACGCCCAGCACCCAGCTTTCCCTGCCCAGGCGGGCCACGGCGCCGGGAAGGTTCGGAAGCAGGGTCGTCCAGAAGCCGGCCGGCGTGAAGAAGCCGGGGATCGGGTCGGCCAGGCGGGCTGGCGGCGTTCGCGTGAACCAGCGCCCGCCCTCGGCCGCCTCGACATTGGCCGGAATGAACGGCCGCTCGCCGGAACCCGAGGCACGCAACAGCGCGTAGGCCCGCATCGCGGGCGAAATCGTGCTGAACGCAAGCTGCGCTTCGGTGACCAGGCCGCCATCCAGCGCGACGGCCTCAAGCGGCTGGGCTGTCAGCGCGTCAAGATGCCGCAGCAGGGCATCGCGCAGCGGCGCCTGCGCCACGCCCGGATACAGGGATTGCGCCCAGCCAGCGGCCGCCCATTCATGCACCATCCGCGCGTCCATCGGCCCTTGCGATCCCAGCATCATGTACACGCGCGTCACCTGGTACAGCCGGCCCGTGTCGCGCGCCCGGAGCAGGTCGCGCATCTGCCCTTCCGCCCACCAGACCAGGCGCGGCAGCAAGATCCGCTGCAAGGCGTTCTGGTACAGGTTCGTCGCGGCGGCGCGCAGCACAGTACCCTGCCCGAAGGCGAAACCGGCGCTGTCGGATGACCCAGGCCCGAAGGGCAGGCCGCGCGCCTGGTCCAGCAGCGGGACGATGCGATGGAAATCGGCGGCGGCAACCGGCTGCAACGGCGTCGCCTCGATGGCGCGCCACCATTCCGTGCGCGCCGTGTCGAAGCGGCCCAGCGCGGCGGCATCCGCCCTCCAGTCAACCAGCATCAAGGCAGCGCCGACGGCCAGCGCCAGCCCCGCGCCCGCCCAGGCGCCGGCGCGCCAGAAGCGCATGCGCCGCCGATCCGCGCCGTTGCGGCTGGCCAGCATGGCCTCGCCGAAGATGACGTTCTTCAGCAGCCGTTCCAGGAAATAGCTGCGCCCGCGCCCCGGCTGGAGCAGCCGCGACTGCGCGGGATCAATGCCGAAGCCGCGGGCGAGGATGCCGACCACGCGGTCGATCGGCATGCCCTCCTGCGTGCCGGAGACGAAATACACGCCGCGCAGGAAGGGCGCGGGGTCCAGCCTGCTGGCGCCGAAGGCGCTGTTCAGGAAGTCGGCCAGGGGCGTTGACAGGCTGGCAAGCTGCGCCGGGAAGCCCACCATGGCCGGGCGCCGTTCCAGGCTGCGTTCGTCCTGCAACCGCTCCGTCAGGCGCGCCGACACGCGCTCGACCAGCGCGGACAGCTCGGCGCTGAACAGGCGGCCGGGTTCGGCTGCCTCGGCGGCGAGCGGAAAGGTGGTTCCCCACACCTGCGACCGGCCCTCGCGGTTGAGGTCGTCGAAGTATTCGCTGAAGCCGGCGATCAGGTCCGCCTTGGTGAAGGCCATGTAGACCGGCAGACGAATGCCCAGCGCCTCGCGCAGTTCGCGCAGGCGCCGGCGGATGGTTCGGGCATGGGCCTGCCTGTCCTCCTGCGAAGCCTGCGCGATGTCGGTGACGGCAATGGCGACCAGCACGCCGTTCAGCGGCTGCCGGGGCCGGGTGCGGCGCAGCATCCCGAGGAACTCGTTCCAGCCCGCGCGATCAACCGTCTCATCGCTTTCATGCGTGGTGTAGCGTCCGGCGGTGTCGATCAGCACGGCCTCGTCGGTGAAGTACCACTCGCAAAGCCGCGTCGGCCCGGCGCCGCCGATCCCATGGCCGCCAAGCTGGTCCGCCAGGGGGAAGTTCAGGCCGGCGTTCAGCAGGGCGGTGGTCTTGCCGGCCCCTGGCGGCCCGATGATGACGTACCACGGCTGCTCATACAGATAGCCGCGCGTGCCGCGTGCCTTGCGCAGCAGCGTCATCGCCTGCGCCAGCTTGGCGCGCAGGTCCGCCACCTCGGAATCAGCCTTTTCCGCCGCGAGGTCGCCGCCGCTGACGCCCCGCGCCAGCGCCGCGTCCCGCCGCCGATGGCGGTGATCGGCCCAAGCGTTCAGCCCCGCCCAGGCCGCGGCAAGCATGATGACCAGGCAAAGCCGCGCCAGTTCGTCCGCGAATGGCGGCCACAAAGGCCCCAGGATCCAGGTCAGGACCGCAAGCAGCAACGCCCCGATGCCGGTGAGCAGCCAGCGGGAGCGCAGCCAGCGCAAGGGCGTCTCCATGCCCGCCTAATCCTGCCGCTGCAACAGGACTTCGATGCGGCGGTTCGCCTCGCGTCCCGCCGGCGTGTCGTTCGGCAGCAGGGGTTCCAGATCCGCGCGTCCCTCCGCCGCCAGGCGGCCGGGCTGCTGCATGACCGCGGCGATGATCGCCCGCGCCGCCTCGGCCCGCGCCGCCGAAAGCTCCAGATTGGAGTGGAACCGTATCGTCTGCACCGGCTGGTTGTCGGAGTGCCCGGTCACGCGGACGCGTCCGGGCTCGCTGTTCAGCGCCGTGCCGATCCTTTGCAGGATCGGCACGAATTTCGGGTTGGGCGTCGCCACGCCGGAGTTGAACATGCCGGAGCCCTGGATGCGCACGCGCGTCATGGTTGGCGATTCATCCACCGTCACAAGGCCCTCGGCGATCTCGCGCTCCAGGAAGCGATGGATCTGCGCCGCCGCCGCCGAGGGCGTGTAAGCGGGCGCGGCCGGCAAGGGACGCGGCGGCGCGGCGCGCTGCAGCGCGGGCATGGGCGGCGTCGTTCCGCTGGCCGCCAGAAGCACCGCGTTCGAGCTGCGCGTCAGGATGCCTGACAGCGCGATGAACAGCAGGAGCAGGCAGACGACGACGCCCGCCGCGATTGCCCAGGCAGGCAGCACCGCGTGCGACGGGCGATAGGGCGCGTCCTCCCCCCGCCAGCGCGGCGCAAGCTCCGTTTCCGCGCGCGGCGTGAAGCGGCGCAATATGTCGAACAACTCCCGGCGCAACGATTCATGCGTGGCCGCGCCGTTCGGGTCGAGGCTGGGCCGATGGCGGCCCATGAAGCCCAGCGACAGGCAGTAATACATCAGCTCCAGCAGGGGCAGGCTTTCGACCGGGTTCCGCCGCAGCCTGTCCAGTTCCTCAAAGAAACCCTCGCCGGCGCTGACGTTGCGGTGATACTCCGCCACCAGCGAATTGTCCTTCCACCGGCTTTTCGTGCTCCAGGGCGCGTTCATCACGACATCGTCAAGGCTTGCGCACAGCAGGTAATGCGACTTCGTGACAACCGTTTCCCGAAAGCCCAGGGCCAGCGCTTTTTCCCGCAAGCGGTCCAGCGCGCTCACGATGCTGTGCCGCAGCCCGGCCGCGTCAGGCGGCGCCTCCATGACGGCAAGCCGGGCGAGCAGGTGCAGGAGCGGGGCGACGGCGGCCAGCAGCGGCGAGGCGCCAGTGCCCGGAAGCTCCACCGTGCCGGCATCGAAATGCCTTGGCCTGCCCGGCGGCGGCTCGGCCGGCCTGGGGATGAAGGCGCTGGTTCTCGACACCCCGCCCGGCTCGGGACGGATCAGCATGGATTCCTTTTCAAACGGGTTGTCGCTCATGTCCGGACAACCCAGAGTTCCAGGGCGATCCTTGGGAACATGTCGGTCACGTGCAGGCTGATGCTGGCCGATGCGCGGATCTGCTCCCAGTGGCTGCTGCCCCGGTCAAGCTCGAAATAGGCGGCGTCCTCGCGGCGCGTGAGTTGCAGCGGGTTTGTCGGCAGCGGGATGACGGCGATGCCCGGTATGGCCGCCGAGACCAGGGCCTGCAACTGCGCGACGGCGCCGATCGCCACTTGCCCGGGGAACTCCCGGCGCATGGCGTCGGGCCTCCTGTCCGAGAGCGCGACAAGATAGAAGGTCGCTGATCCGGGTTTCAGCCAATCCCGGTTGTGGATGCGGCCACGGAACCAGTTGTTCTTGCGCTCCAGCTCTATCTGGGTCGCCTCGGGCGCCCGCTCGTGGCCCAGCAGGCGTTCCAGGTCCGCCATCAGGCGGGTGAAGCTGAGCTGCAGGTCATCATGAATATAGCCGGGATAATCGTCCAGCCGCCGCCCCGGTTCGGCGAAGGTGGCGAATTCCCCGGCCATCTGCGCAAGGGCGGCGTACAGGGCTTCCGGATGGACGGCGCCGCTGGCCAGCCAGTGCGCCGTCAGCTTCAGCCAGCGGTTCGCCGCCTGCAGGAACATGAAGTCCAGCACATGGGCCATGCTCTGCACCACGGGCAACTGCGCGGCCAGCCGCCGGCTTCTTTCCCCCAGCCTGGCATGGACGTTGTTGAGGAACGAAACCAGGCGCGGCGAGGCGGGCGCGCGCGTGACAGGGGGTATCCACTCCTCATCCAGGGTGATGCGATGCTCGCTGCCGACTTCGGCGATGCGGGCCACCGGCAGGCATTGCCAGCCGCGCCGGTCCTCGCTTTCCCCCATGAAGCGAAGCTGCAAGCGGCCGACCAGCAGAAGCGCCGGGTCCGAGGGATCGCCGGGATCGCCGGGGAACGTGTCGGACACGGAAAATTCCTTGACCGCGTAGCGCCCGGCGGCGGCGCTGCCGTTGTGCCCGACCTGCGCGGCATCGAGCGACGGCGCGGGCACGCAGAGATAGATCAGGCTGCCGCGCGACTTCTCGTCCACCGGCAGCGAGGCGGGATTGTCGGTGTCGTACGGTATCGCGAACGGCGTGCCGTCGATAAAGGCGCCGCTTGCCGAAACCAGCGCGAAATGACCCGTTTCCAGCTTCTTCTGGTCAACGGCAAGATCGGAGAACCCCCACCAGAAGGGACCAAGCGCCGCCGTCCTGGCGCGTGCCTGCGCCTCGGTCCAGCGGCCGAGCTGCTGGAAGTGCTGCGCCCGGAGGAACATTCCCTCCTGCCAGATGATGGGGTTGGTCCAGCTCATGGCCTGAGGCCCGCCGGCCGCGTCCCGCCGGACATCCGTGCCGTCATGGAGGCTCGTCCTCTTGCCGCCGGACAACAAAGGTCCGCTCATAGGCCTCGGCGAAGGCCCTGCCGAAGACGCGGTCGAAATCGTCTTCCAGGCCATGGCAGACCTGGGCGTAGCGCGTTTCGAACTCATCCCAGGCGCGCGCCTTGCGCTGCGTGGAAAGAACGGACAGGCCGCCCGCCTGATCCGCCTTCCGCCGCAGCGTGTCGGGCGAAAGGCTTGCCAGCAGGGCGCCGACGGCGGTTCGCATCGCCGCCATTGTCGCGATCTCGTGGTCGCCGATCGCCCGGAACGCTTCGGCCGGCGGCGCTTCGGCGGCGAGGCCCAGCAGCGCGGCCATCACGTCGGCGTCGCTCCCGTCCGTCCTCAACGGGTTGCCGGGGCGTTGCGGCTCATTGATGCGCAGGCCCGACCGCACGGCGCGGCAGGCCGCCTGCGCCATGCGCAGCCCCGACACCATGGCGCGGAACTCCTGTCCCAGCCGGCGCATGGTGTCGGCCGCGTCGCGGACGGGCAGATGCCCAAGACGCGCCCCTTCCAACGCCGCCGCCAGCAGGGCGTCGTCCTTGGCGATATTCCCGGGGACGATGCTCTCGGGGACGATGCTCTGGGGTTTCGGACCGGCCTCTTTCCCGCCGTCGGCCGGGAGGTCCGGCCATGGCTCATCCCACTGCGGGCCATTCTCCGGCGCCGCCACGGCCCCCGTGCGCGGCGGGGGATCAGGGCTGAGGCTGCGCTGGATGTTGCGGTTGAAATCGTTCGGTTTCTCGTCACCGCCAGGGCGCTCGCCCGCTTCGCTCGCAAGCTGCACCTGGAACTCGTATGGGCCAATGCGCAGGCGGTCGCCGTTGCGCAGCCTGCGCGGCGCCTGCGGCGGCAGGCGCCCGGGTTCATGGTTCAGGAACGTTCCGTTACGGGAAACATCGGTCACGAACCAGTCATCCTGGTCATGGAACAAGACGCAGTGCAGGCGGGAGATGGTCCGGCTGCTGTCGGGCAGCACCCAATCGATCTTCGGGCCGTCGGATTCGCCGCGCCCCAGCTTGAACTCCGGGCCGGCGACCATGCGGCGTTGCGGCCGCAGGTTCGACGCGCCGTTGATCAGTGTCAAGGCCATCTGCCCCGGCATGAGCGCCTAGATCCTTTCCAAAGGCAAGCGGCCCGCGCCGCCCCCGGCGATGTCGCGCGCGCTTCCGATGAAGCGGGACAGCCGGGCAGGCTGGCGCCGCGGATCGCCGCGCACCGAGGCCAGCAGGAGGGCGCCGGCGACGGCGGTGCCGCAAAGATGCGGGGCAGGGGGCACGGCCGGCTGCCCTTCCGGCGCCATCGACCCGCCCGACCAAAAGGCTCCAACCCCTGCCCAGGCTTCCGGGCTGCGCATGCCGGCTTTCCGCGCCGCCTCCATCGCCGCCCTGCGCGATGCGTCATCGCCGGCATGGCGCACCCAGCGTTCCGCCGCCTCGCGGGCCATCCGGTCCGCCGGTGGCAGGTCCTGGGGCGCGGTGTGGTCGGCGCACATGCAGGCCCACCAGACGGCTTCGCGGGCGGGAAGCGCATGGGCGATCAGGCGGGCGGCAACGATCAACTGCCCGTCCTGCTCCAGCCGGTCAAGCGCTTCGGCGACGCTGCCGGACTGGCGCACAAGGCTCGCGGCTTCCGGCTCGGCGGCAAGTCGGGCGGCGATCGTGGCGGAAGGGCCGGCGAGCTTGTTCATGGGCGGGCGCGGCTTGCGCCACTTACACGTTTGCCTGGCTTCAGCCCCGCGATCACGGACGGGATCGCGAGATTGTCGTGGCGCGCATCGGTCTCGGCAAGGGGAACACGGGCGGCTCGGTCGCCTCGCTGAGCACCCGCCGGCCGCACAGGCCAGGGGCGTCAAGCGCCGCGTTCGGCAGCCTGGCTGGTTTCAAAGCGCGTTCCGCCAGGTGCGATCCGAAGGTGACCGCGCCAAACAGCACAGCCAGCTTCGGGCCGCCTTCGGAACCAAGCAACGGTTTCGCCATGTTTCCTGCCTCCGCGCCTGCAAGGAGGGGCAAGACGCTTTTTCCGCGACCCGCCGGCTATGCCTTTGCCATCTTCTCAAGGTCGTAAGCCGACCGGACCGGAGAGCCGCTAGTCTTGGAATCCATGCCGATGTGATTGACCGTGATCTTGGCGTAGCTC
>CAXTXZ010000167.1:0-7646 GCA_964248015.1 uncultured Rhodopila sp.
AGGCCAGGACCAGCAGCACGACCCCGATGAACAAGGCCCAGTTCACCTGCGGCACATAGATCTGGCCTTCCTCCATGTTCGAGGTGTGAAGCACCGTCAGGCGCGGCAGGAAGCCTAGCTGCATGCACTGCCGCGCCATGGAGAAGGCGCCGGAGATCACCGCCTGGCTGGCGATCACCGTCGCCGCCGTCGCCAGGATCACCATGGGCAGTTGCAGCCAATGCGGACCCAGCAGGAAGAACGGATTCTCAACAGCCGCGGGATCACCGATGATCAGGGCGCCCTGGCCGAAATAGTTCAGGATGAGGCATGGCAGCACAAAGGACAGCCAGGAGATGCGGATCGGCGCGGCGCCAAAATGCCCCATGTCGGCATACAGCGCCTCGGCCCCCGTGACGCACAGCACGACCGCGCCAAGCACGAAGAACGCCAGCCCCTTGTACTGAAGGCACAACGCCACCGCATAGCTCGGCGAGACCGCGAACAGCACGAAGGGATGCCGCAGGATTTCGACAAGGCCGGTCGCCCCGATGATGAAGAACCAGGCGACCATGACCGGGCCGAACACCCGGCCGACGCTGCCGGTGCCTTTGTACTGCATGCCGAACAGCATCACGATGACGGCAATGCTGATCGGCAGCACGTAGTGCTTCAACGGGGGCGCGGCGATCTCCAGACCCTCGACAGCGGACAGCACCGAGATCGCGGGGGTGATCACCCCGTCGCCAAAGAACAGGCACGCGCCGGCGATGCCAACCAGGGCGATCACGCCTTTCACCCGGCGTCCCACCGAGACGCGCTGCGCCAGCGCCATCAGCGCCAGGATGCCGCCTTCGCCCCGGTTGTCGGCCCGCATCACCAGGAAGACGTACTTGATGGTCACGATGACGATCAGCGACCAGAAGATCAGCGACAGGACGCCCATGATCTCGGCAAGCGTGGTGTGCGCCGGGTCGAAAAGCTGCAGGCTGGCCTTGAACGCGTAGAGCGGGCTCGTGCCGATGTCGCCATAGACGATGCCAAGGACGGCCATCAGCATGCCCAAGGTCGGCCTGGGTTTGTGGCTCTCCTCGGTCGCCCCCTCGTGGTTCAAATGGAAACCTCATGCGGCACGGATGATGGACCCGGCGTGACTGACAGATGAACGCTTCCCTCGCACTTAACCCGCAAGCCGGACGTCCGGCAAGCGAGCGGTTCGCTCAGGTGGCCACGCTAGCCTGGAAGTGCTCAATGAACTCCGCCCATTCACGGCGGTTCAGCCCGCTGGCCTCCTGGGTCACGGCCTCGCCGGCCAACATGCGGTTCAGCGCCGCGACCATCCCCGCCGACAGCGTGACCGCGCCCAGCCGGTAGTCCCGGAAGGCGCTGGCGGCGACGGGCACCCAGGCCTCGGTCATCCGCAGCATGATGTCGGCATAGGCGCGTATTTCATACTGCGCATGCGCGTCGGCGCGCAGCGAGAGGAAGTTGAAGAGGTTGTGCAGGTTGGTCTTCCAGTACCACTGCGTATAGGTGTTGAGCGTGAGGTTCATCCGCGCCAGTTCCCGCGCCAGCCCATGGCGGGTCGGGTCGGCGTTTTCCCCTTCGTTCAGCATGGCGGCGTAATGAGTGTAGCAGCGTTCCGCGTCGCTTCTCAGCATGGCCAGCACCTCGGCGGCTTCCTCGCCGCCCAGCACGTCGCCGCGCCCCTGGCGGTTGCTGAGCGACTGCGCGGCGAGCTGGTTGGGCGAGGGGATGTAGAACTCCCGGTCCAGGATCGAGTAGCGGGCGGAGTATTCGTTCACGCTGGCGGTGCGGTGGCGTATCCACTGCCTGGCGATGAAGATTGGCAATTTGACGTGGAACTTGATCTCGCACATCTCGAACGGGGTGGAGTGGCGGTGGCGCATCAGGTAGCGGATCAGGCCGGCATCTTCCTGGACGCGCTTGGTGCCGCGGCCGTACGACACGCGGGCCGCCTGCACGATGGCGGCGTCATCCCCCATGTAGTCGATGACGCGTATGAAGCCGTGGTCCAGCACGGGGACCGCCTGGAACAGCATGGCCTCCAGCGCCGGCACGGTCGGGCGCAGGGTGGGTGCGGCGCGGGCGCGCGCATCAGCGATCTCGGCCGCTTGCTCCGGTGTGTGCGACTCGTCAACCACGGCAACCTCCCATGACGTCGCAGGTCCCATACCGCGCCTCGCGCGGCCGACAAAGCCGGTTCTGGACCCACCGGCGGATCAGGCGCCCTGGACTCGAAAGTCCTTTGCAGCCTCGGCGTTTCGTTTATCATGCCGCGTTGCAAAACGGAGACGTGCATGCAAGCGGATAGCGGATCGCAGTCCCAGATACGGATCCATGGACAGAAGCATGGCGCCATGCGGGGCTACGATCCAGCAACGTTCTTCTGCGAGATGCTCCGGCCAGGGCAGCCGGAGCATCCGACGCTGACCCTGCTGATGTCACGGCTCGCGGCTCTTCCCATTGCGTCCCTGCGTCAACGCGCCGCCGACGCGGAGCGTGACCTGATGGAGCGCGGCATCACCTTCACGGTCTACTCCGACGCCACCGCGATCGACCGCATCCTGCCGTTCGACCTGATCCCGCGCGTCCTGACGCCGAATGAGTGGCAGCAGATCGAAACCGGCGTCATCCAGCGGGTGCGCGCGCTGAACATGTTCCTGTACGACATCTACCACGAGCGGAAGATCCTCGCGGACCGGATCGTTCCCGCCGAACTCGTGCTGAAGAACGCCGGCTACTGCCAGGCGATGGTCGGCTTCGACGTTCCCTTCAACACCTACGTGCACGTCTGCGGCACCGACATCGTGCGCAACGAGGACGGTGAGTTCCGGGTGCTGGAGGACAATGCCCGCACCCCGTCCGGCGTCGCCTACGTGGTGGAGAACCGCCACATGAGCCTGCGGGTCATGTCCGACCTGATGACCAGCCTGCGGGTGCGCGGCGTCGATGAGTACGGGCTGCGGCTGCACAACGCGATGGCCGAGATCGCGCCGGCCGCGGTCAGCGATCCCCAGGTTGTCGTGCTGTCGCCCGGCATCTTCAACTCCGCCTATTTCGAGCATGTCTTCCTGGCGCGGGAAATGGGGGTTCCCCTGGTGGAGGGCCGCGACCTGACGGTGGAGGGCGGCAAGGTGTGGATGCGCACCACCGAGGGCTTGGCCCCCGTGCACACCATCTACCGCCGCATCGGCGACGACTTCCTGGACCCCGACGCCTTCAATCCCGAGTCCATGCTGGGCGTGCGCGGGTTGATCGAGGCTTGGCGCCGCGGCGCCGTCGCCATCGCCAACGCGGTGGGCACCGGCGTCGCCGACGACAAGGCGATCTACGCCTACATGCCGCGCATCATCCGGTACTACCTGTCCGAAGAGCCCATCCTGAAGAACGTCGAGACGCGGATCTGCGCTGAAGAAGATGCACTGGGCTACACGCTGGAACATCTGCACGAGCTGGTGGTCAAGCCCGTCGCCGAATCAGGCGGCTACGGCCTGCTGATCGGCCCGCACGCCAGCAAGGCGCAGCTTGCGGAGTTCCGGTCGCTGCTGAAAAGCGACCCGTCCAACTACATCAGCCAGCCGACCTTGAAGCTGTCGGTGTCGCCGACCCTGTGCGATGACGGCGTCCGGCCGCGCCATGTCGACCTGCGGCCCTTCGCGGTGACCGGCCGGGACACCTGGGTGCTGCCGGGAGGCCTGACCCGCGTCGCGCTGCGCGACAAAAGCCTGGTGGTGAACTCGTCGCAGGGCGGCGGCTCCAAGGACACGTGGGTCCTGGCATGAGGCGGGCGCGCAGATGACAGTCCCGACCCCCAAGCAGCACACGGTCTACCTGATTGCCCGCCATGCGGAAGCGATGCTCTGGCTCGCCCGCTACATGGAGCGCATCGAAAGCCTCGCCCGCATCCTGGATGTGACCAACACGTTCGCCCGCGACGCGGACGACACGCGCAACTGGCTGTCGATCCCGCGAATCAACGGCGACCTGACGCACTTCCACCAAAAGCACGGCGCCGCCACGCAACGCACGGTTGGCGCGTTCTACCTGCTGGACGCGGCCAACCCGACATCGGTGCAGTCCTTCATCTCGGCGGCGCGCGAGAACGCCCGGACGTTGCGGGCGCTGATCTCGACCGAGATGTGGCTGCAGTTGAATGTCTTCCACGGCCGCATAAAGGCGCTGGACAACGACGCGGTCACGCCCGACCATTTCACCGCCGTGTGCAACATGCTCAAGGAGGGCGCGCAGGCGCATACCGGCATCACCGAGGGCACGCTGTACCGCGACCAGGCTTGGCACTTCCACATGATCGGGCGGTGCCTGGAGCGCGCCGACCAGACAACCCGGCTGCTGGACACGCGGTTCCATTCGCTGGCGCCGCAGGTCGATGCGATGGACGCGGATCTCGACGCCGGCGCCTGGAACGCGCTGCTGCGGGCCGCCGCCGGGTACCACGCCTACCGGCGCGAGCACCCGAACGGCTATGACCCGCGCCAGGTGGCCAGCTTCCTGCTGGCGAACATCGCCTTTCCCCGCTCGGTTGGGCTGAACCTGGCGCAGGTCGGGTGGCACCTGACGCAGTTGCGAACCCGCTACGGGCTGCGCGGCATGTCGGCGGCGCTGGAGCGGCTGGATCAGTTAAGCGGCGCCATGACCCACGAGAACGTGGCGGAGTTGACGGCCGGCAAGTTGTCCCCCTTCCTGGACTACGCGCAGCGGGAGATCGGCGCCCTGCACCAGGATGTCGTGGCAACCTTCGCCGGCTGAACAGGACGGTCCCTAATGCCCAGTGCGATCAAATCCTCTGTCTGCCCACATGATTGCCCATCCACTTGCGCCCTGTCGGTGGAGGTGCTTGACGGCGCGCGCATCGGCGCGGTGCGTGGCGCCGCCGACAACTCTTACACGGCCGGCGTGATCTGCGCGAAGGTGTCGCGCTACGCGGAACGCATCCACCATCCTGACCGGCTCACGCAGCCGCTGCTGCGAACCGGGCCGAAAGGGGCCGGGCAGTTCCGTCCGATTGGCTGGGACGAAGCGCTTGACCGCATCGCCGACCGCTTCATCGCTGACGCCGCCAAGCATGGCTCGTCGGCCGTTTGGCCGTTTTACTATGCCGGCACCATGGGCCTGGTGCAGCGTGACGGCATCAACCGGCTGCGCCATGTCATGCGCTATTCCCGGCAGAAGCTGACGATCTGCACCGCCCTGCCGGAGATCGGCTGGAAGGCCGGTGTCGGCGTCAGCCGAGGCCCCGACTCGCGCGAGTTGGCGAAATCCGACCTGATCGTCATGTGGGGCGGCAACCCTGTCTCGACCCAGGTCAACGTCATGACCCATGTGTCCCGCGCGCGCAAGGAACGCGGCGCGAAGTTCGTCGTCATCGACCCCTACAAGACGCCAACAGCGGCCGTGGCCGACATGCACCTCGCGCCCCGGCCCGGCACGGATGCCGCGCTGGCCTGCGCCGTCATGCACATCGCCTTCCGCGACGGCTACGCCGACCGCGACTACATGGCGGCCTACGCCGATTGCCCGGACGCGCTTGAGGCCCATCTGCGAACCCGCGGACCCGCATGGGCGGCGGCGGTCACCGGCCTTCCGGTTGAGCGGATCGAGGCTTTCGGGGCGCTCTACGGCCGGACCAAGCGCAGCTTCATCCGCTGCGGCTACGGTTTCGCCCGCAGCCGCAACGGCGCCGCCGCGATGCACGCCGTCACCTGCCTGCCCACCGTGACCGGCGCCTGGCAGCATGAAGGCGGCGGCGCGCTCTGGTCCAACCGCGCCATCTATGGCCTCGACAAGACGCTGATCGAGGGCCTCGACGCCGTTGACACCAGCGTTCGCGAACTGGACATGAGCCGCGTCGGCAGCGTCCTGACCGGAGACCGGTCGGAGCTTGGCGACGGCCCGCAGGTCCATTCAATGCTGATCCAGAACCAGAACCCGCTGACCGTCTGCCCGGACAGCAACCGCGTCCGCCGCGGCTTCGGGCGCGACGACCTGTTCGTCGCCACGCACGAGCAGTTCATGACGGAAACGGCGCGCTGGTCCGACATCGTGCTGCCGGCCACGATGTTCCTGGAGCATGACGACCTGTACCAGGCCGGCGGCCACAGCCACCTCCAGATCGGCCCCAAGCTGATCGAGCCGCCGGACGGGTGCCGCTCCAACCACGAAGTCATCCAGGGCCTCGCCGCCCGCCTGGGCGCCCAGCATCGCGGCTTCGACATGACGGCGATGGGCATCGTCGAGGAAACCCTGCGGCTGTCCGGCCGTCCGGACGCCCGAACCGTGCTGGAAAACCGCTGGATCGACGTGATGCCGCCCTTCGCCACGTCGCACTTCCTGGACGGCTTCGGCACCTTGGACAAGCGCTTCCACTTCGCGCCGGACTGGCGGTCGCTTGGCGACAACCACGCCGTGATGCCGAGGCTGCCCGACCACATGGACAACATCGAGGTCGCCAGCGGCGACGTGCCGTTCCGCCTGGTGACCGCGCCGTCACGCAGCTTCCTGAACACCAGCTTCACCGAGATGCCGTCGCGCCGCAAGCGCGAGGGCCGTCCCACCGTGCTGGTGCATCCTGACGACGCGGCGCGCCTTGGCCTGGTGGAAGGCTCCAAGGTGCGCCTGGGCAATGCGCGGGGCGAGGTCGTCCTGCATGCCCGCATCGCCGAGGGGCAGCAAAGCGGCGTCCTGGTGTCGGAAAGCATCTGGCCGAGCGAGTGTTTCGAGGGCGGGATTGGCATCAACGCGCTGACAAGCGATGATCCTGGGCCGCCTTGGGGTGGGGCCGTTTATCATGACCCGGCGGGCGGGCTGCGCGAAGAAGTGTCCCAAATCGCCCTGGCCGCTGAATAGCCGGCGCTGGCCAGCGCCGGCTTGGCTGATTTACGGTCCTGGCAACCCATGTCGGCATGGCCGCCCATCCCGGCGGACGCCTAGGCAACAACGGAGCAAACAGTATGGCTCAGATAAAGCGTCACGCATCAGCCCAATGGCATGGCACCGGAAAGGAAGGCGCCGGCAGCCTGACCACCCAGAGCGGAACCTTGAAAGACACGCCGTATGGCTTCAATGCCCGCTTTGGCGACGGCAAGGGCACGAACCCCGAGGAACTGATCGCCGCGGCGCATGCCGGCTGCTTCAGCATGGCGACGGCGTTCCAGCTCACCGGGGCGGGGCATCCTCCCGAGACCATGGACTGCAACGCCACCCTGTCGATGGAGCAGGTGCCGGGCGGCTTCAAGATCACCGCGATCCATCTGGTGCTGAAGGCGAAGGTGCCGGGCCTGGATGACGCGAAATTCCAGGCGCTCGCGCGCGAAGCGAAGGAAAACTGCCCGGTGTCGAAGGTCCTGAACGCGGACATCACGCTGGAGGCCAGCCTGGCCTGATCGCGACGGTCCGGCGGCCTGTCCGTTGGGCAAAGCCGCCGGTTTTGTTAATGCTTCACGTGAAACAGTGTTGGTACTAAAGCGTTTTTAGCAAGATGTATGCATTTGGAACGCCAGCGGCGCCGGGCCGGGGCATCCTTGCCCCCGAAATTCGTCGTGGACTGATATCGCCAAGGCCGCCCCTCTTTTCTGGCGCTGTTCAGACACCATTTCCCATGCACAGCCTTAACCAGGCTAAAGGCG
>CAXTXZ010000168.1:0-7594 GCA_964248015.1 uncultured Rhodopila sp.
TGACGGGAGTCGCCGATCAATGGCCCTTCCGCGTGTCCCGCAGCCCGCGCATCGCCAGGTAGTAGCCAAGGACGCCATATCCCGTGACCATGCCCAAGCAAACCGAAGCCGTGTCGGAGACCGGGCCGCGCCGCACCGGGTTGGAGATGTGCACCTCGATGACGGGGAACGTCACCTGGCTGATCGCCGCCGTCAGCGCCGGATAGCCGCGGGAGAAACCGGCGGGGTTGATCAGCGCGCCGTCGAAGCCCTGTTCGTTTGCCTCGTACAGCCGGTTGATGGCCTCGCCCTCGATGTTCGAGTGGAAGATCTCGACCTCGACATCCAGGTCCTTGGCGTATTGGATGATGTTCTGGTTGTACTGGTCCAGGGTCATCGTGCCGAAGATCTCGGTTTGCGTCTTGCCGCGCATGTTCATGCCGGCGCCTTGGACAACGAGGATTTTCATGGCGCGCTTCCCCTGACATGGCAACGCCGGAACGGTAGGCGGCGGGCGGCGGGCTGACAAGCGCGGTTTGGTGGAAAAAGCAGGGAAGCCCCTGCAAGCGCCTAGTCCGCTCGTGACGTCGGGAACGCCGAGCGGGCGCGAAGGGCGTGGAGAAGACGTCAGGCTTTCATGACGCGATCCGCTGACAATGGGGCTGTTGCCTTATGCTTGGCACCCAGATGAGTTCGGCGCGTGGAGCGGCCATCACTCAGGCCATCACGCCAAGCAACCGAGGCAATAAGTCCTTACGACGTCTCGTGCCGCCGCCCGGCAAGCCACTGCGCGAACCGTGGCCGCCGCTTGCCCGCTTGGTCCATGGCCGGCTCCGCCAACGCGATGGGCCGTTTCCCCAGGCGGCGGTCCAGCCGGGGCGCGGCGGCAAGCAGCGCCTGCGTGTACGGATGCGCCGGACGGGCGAAGACCTCGGCCGTGCGGTTGGTTTCGACGATCACGCCGCGATGCATGATCGCCACCCGGTCCGACAGCCGTTCCACCACCGACAGGTCGTGCGAGATGAACAGGTAGGCCAGGCCGAACGCGCGACGCAGCTCCAGCAGCAGGTTCAGCACCGTGGCCTGCACCGACATGTCGAGGCCCGAGGTCGGCTCGTCCAGGATCAGCAGCCTGGGCCGCAGAAGCAGGATGCGCGCCAGGGCCACGCGGCGAAGCTGGCCGCCGGAGAACTCGTGCGGGTAGCGCCGGGCGGCATCGGCGTCGAGGCCGACGGCGGCCAGCATTTCCGCCACCGCCGCGCGGCGCTCCGCCGCCGATCGGACGCCGTGGATCAGCAGGCCCTCCTGCAAGGCGCGCCCGATGCTCCACCAGGGATCAAGGGCAGCCGCGGCGTCCTGGTGGACATACTGGATGGCACGCCTCGCCAGGCGAGCGCGTTCGGGCGCCAGGCCGCTGACCAGCTTGCCATCCAGCAGGATGTTTCCCTCGGCCTCGCGTTGCAGCCCGAGGATGCAACGGCCGAGCGTGGTCTTGCCGCAGCCGGATTCGCCGACCAGCGCGACGATCTCGCCGGCCTGGATTTCCAGGCTGACGCCGTTGACGGCGCGCCGCGGCTCGACGGGGCGGCGGAACAGCCCGCGCGACCCGCCCAGCAGGACGGACACGTCGCGCAGTTGAAGCAGCGGCGCGGTCATGCGGCGTGGATGCAACGGACATCGGCGCCCGACGCCGCGTGCGCCGCCGGCGGCAACGCGGCGGAGCACACCGCCCGCGCCACCGCGCAGCGCGGCGCGAAGCGGCATCCCGGCGGCATGCGCGCCGCCGAGGGCACGGTGCCGGGAATGCCGACGAAGGATATCGCGCGCTCGGGGTGGCAGGCCCTCAACGCCCTGGTGTAGGGATGGGTCGGGCTGCGCAGGACCTTGGCGACCGGCCCCGCCTCTATCGTCTGCCCGGCGTAGATGACGCACAGGTCGTCGCAAAGCTCCGCCACCACGCCGAGGTCGTGCGTCACGAACAGCAGCGACAGCGACATCTCGTCGGCCAGCTCGCGCAGCAGCAGCAGGATTTCGTGCTGCGTCGTGACATCCAGCGCCGTTGTCGGCTCGTCCGCGATCACCAGTCCGGGCGCGCAGGCCAGCGCGGCGGCGATCAGCAGGCGTTGCCGCTGGCCGCCGGAGAACTGATGCGGGTACCGCTCCAGCGCGGCGTCGGGGTCGGGCACGCGCAGGCGGCGCAGCAGCGCCACCAAGCGGCGTACGTGGTCGGCTCGGCGGCCCGGCGCGTGGTCGCGCATGGCCTCCAGCAACTGCGTGCCGACCTTGAACACCGGGTTCAGCGACAGCAGCGGGTCTTGCGGAATGAAGCCGATCCGGCTTCCCCGCACGCGTTCGTTGAGTTCGGCTTCCGAAAAGGCCAGAAGGTTCTCGCCCTCGAACACGATGCTGCCCGCGTCGATCCGGGCGGCGCGCGGCAGTATTCCCATGACCGCGCGGATCAGCGTTGATTTGCCGCATCCGGATTCGCCGACGACGCCAAGCACCCGGCCCTTGCGCAGGGTCAGGGCAACGTCGTCGAGCACGCGGGCGGGTCCGTCGTCGGTGCGGATCGACACCTTCAGCCCGGCCACATGCAGGACCGGGATCATCGCGAGCGCCGCAGGCGCGGATCGACAAGGTCGCGCAACCCGTCGCCCAGCAGGTTGAAGCCCATCACGGTGAACAGGATGGCGAGGCCCGGATACAGCGCGTACCACCAGGCGTTGGGCAGGTAGACCCGGCTTTGCGCGATGGTCAGGCCCCAGTCGGGCGCCGGCGGCGTCGCGCCCATGCCGAGGAACCCCAGCACCGCCGCCGTCAGGATGGTGAAGCCGAGGCCGATGGTGGCGCGGACGATGATGGGCGAGATGGCGTTCGGCAGGACATGCAGGAAGACGATACGCGCGGTGCCCGCGCCGATGCCCCTCAGCGCATCGACGAACAGCGATTCGCGCAGCCGCCTGGCATCGGCGTGGACGATTCGCGTGAAGAACGGCCAGTAGGTGAGCGACAGCGCCAGCATGGCGCTTTGCAGCGACGGCCCCATCAGTTGCGCCAGCGCCAGCGCCAGCACGAGTTGCGGGATCGCCAGCACGACGTCGCAGACGCGCATGATCAACTGGGACAGGAAACCGTCGCGGTAGCCCGCGAACAGGCCCAGCGGCACGCCGATGGCCATGGCGATGCCGACAACGGTGGCCGCGACCTGCAACGCGCCCCGAGCGCCCAGGATGACGCGCGAAAACAGGTCGCGGCCGAGGTTGTCGGTGCCGAACGGATAGGCGGCGGTCGGCGGTTTCAGGCGGCGGGCAAGATGCGACGCCGCCGCGTCGCCGGGATAGGGCGCGAGCCAGGGGCTGAACAGGGCGACCAGGATGACCAGCACGACGATGGCCAGGCCGATCATCGCCGGCACGTCGCGGCTGAGCTTGCGGACAACCGGGTTCACGGGTGGATCAGGCGCGACAGCGGCAAGCGCGGCGGCCGGGCCGGGCCACCGTTGGGCGTGGACGCGGGAAGAAGCGGCTTCATGCGCGCCGTCCCCCCCGGTCCAGCAGCCTGGGGTCAACCAAGCCATGCGCCAGGTCGGTCAGTATGTTGACGGCGGCGTAGACGACGCCGACCAGCAGGGTCACCGCCAGCATCACCTGACGGTCGCCGGTCAGGATCGCCTGCACGGTGTAGCTGCCGATGCCGGGCCAGTCGAAGATCGCCTCCACCACCACGCCGCCGGCGATCAGGCCGCCGAACAGCAGGCCGATCTGGGTGATCGTCGCGGTCACCGAGTTGCGCAGCACGTAGCGCCAGATCAGCCGCGCGCGCCGGTAGCCCATGGCCCGCCCGTAGGTGACGTAGTCCTGTTGCAGCGTGTCCAGCACGCCCGCGCGGGTGAAGCGGACGATGCCCGACATGCCGCCCAGCGCCAGCGTCACCGCCGGCAGCACCAGATGCGCCCCGGCATCGCGCAGGGCATCCCACCGCCCGGACAACACGCTGTCGACCAGCAGGAACCCGGTCAGCCGAGCGGGAGGCGACAGGCCGTCGCTCAGCTCGCCGCGCAACGGCAGCCAGCCCAACTGCATGGAGAACAGCAGTTGCAGCATGATCGCCACCCAGAACGCCGCCACCGCGACGCCCAGCACCGACAGGATGCGCAGGGCGAAATCCGGCCATTGGTTGTGGCGCAGCGCCGCGAAGACGCCCAGCGGCACGCCCGCCGCCACCGAAAGCAGCATGGACGCGAACGTCAGCTCCAGCGTCGCCGGCAGGCGCTGGGCGATGTCCAGCGCGACGGGACGATGCGAGAACGCGCTTTCGCCGAAGTCGAAATGCGCCGCCTTCCAGGCGTAGACGAAGAACTGTTGCCAGACCGGCGCATCGAGGCCGTATTCGTGCCTGACCTGGACGATCTGCTCCGCCGTCGCGGCATCGCCCGCCAGCGCCACCGCCGGGTCTGATGGCACCAGGCGGATCAGCGCGAATGTCAGGATCAGGAGGCCCAGCAGCGACGGCAGCGCCAACGCGCAACGGTGCAAGACGAAGCGTGCCATCATCCTTGGCCCGCCATCACGCCAACCTCCGCCGAGACGCCTGATCCGGCGCCACGGCCCGTTGTTTTCCAGGCGCATTCACGCTTTCGGTCCTCCGGCGATCCGCCTTCGTGCCGTTCAGGCCAAGGAAAGGGCGTAGGGAAAGCTGGCATGGCCCGCCCCTGAACCGCGTCAGATGCTGATCCAGCGCATCTCGCAGCCCTGCCCCACCGTGCAGAACCGACGGCCCTTGACCCGCGTGTTGATGCCCTGCAACTGCATGGAGTTGTAGATCCAGATGTCGGGGCAGTCGGCCATGATTTGCAGCGTGGCCTTTTCGTACAACGGCGCACGCGCGGCCTGGTCCATGGCGCCACGGGCCTCGCGCAGCAGCGTGTCCACCTCGGCGTTCCTGTAGTAGCTTGACGCCTTCCAGGTGCCGTGGAACTGGCTGTCGTACATCTGGCCGACCCAGTTCTCGGGATCGACGAAGTAGGCGCTGACCCAGTGGACCCACATGTCTGGGCTGGTCTCGGGCTTGACCACGTTGGTTGTCATGTTGGCCCAGGTGTCGGGCACGACCTTCAGGTTGACGCCGATCTCGGCCAGGTCGCTTTGGAACATCTGCGCGGCCTGCACGCTCTGGTCGTTCTCCGACTGGACGTGCAGCTCGATCGCGCGCTTGGCCGGCGCGCCCTCGGCGGCTGCCTTGGCCAAGTATTCCTTGGCTTTCCTCAGGTCGTAATCGTAGCCCTTGGCGTCCTTCGGGTAGCCCCACAGCGTTGTCGGCAGCGGCGTCGGGTCTCGCGCGGCGTAGCCGCCCAGGATGTCGTTGATGAAGCCCATGTAGTTGAAGGCGTGCGCCAGCGCCTTGCGCATGTTGATGTTGTCGAACGGGGGACGCAGGTTGTTCATGCGGATGACGAAGGTCCGCATGACGGTGTTCTCCTCGACATGCGCGATCTTCGAGGCGTTGATGCGCTCCACCTGGTCGGCCGGCAGGTTGGTGTCGGTCCAGTCCATCGAGCCGTTCAGCAGCGCCAGGATGCGGGTCGAGGTTTCCGCCGTGGGACGCATCGCCAGCTTGCGGACCGGGCTCTTGTTGTCCTCCCACCCCATGAAGTGGGCCTCGTTGATCTCGAGGTCCAGCGACTCCAGCGGCCGGTAGGTCGCCGGCAGGATCTTGTAAGCGCCCGAGCCGGCGGCGTTGGACGCGAGCCACGCCTTGCCCCAGTCGCCCCCCTTCTCGTTGGCCTTGACGGCGCGCGGATTGATGATCGAGATGATCGGGATGGCGGCGAGGAACGGCGCGTAGGGCTTGCTGAGCACGAAGCGCACCGACAGCTTGTCGGGGGCGGTGACGTTCTCGGGCTTCAGGATCGGCAGGAACGCGCCGGCGGGGGCGAGCTTCAGCGCCAGCACGCGGTGGAAGCTGTAGACGACGTCGTCCGCCGTCAGCTCGCTGCCGTCATGGAATTTCACGCCCGGCCGCAGCTTGAAATCCCAGGTCAGCCCGTCGTCGGAAACCGTGTGGCCCAGCGCCAGCCAGGGGACGATCTCGGGCGGGTCGTTTTCGTAGCGGTACAGCCCGTCATAGGCGTTCAGCATGACGGTCTGCATCGGCACGTCGAAGATCTGGTGCGGGTCCAGGTTGGACGGCAGGCCCCAGCCGCTGACGAAGGTGTCGCCGACGGCGTAGGCCGGCAGCGAGCGTATGGCCAGGGCGGCGGCGGACAGCGCGCCCAGGCCGCGTCTGCTGATCGTTGTCATTCCGCCACCATCGGCACGCGCCGCCAGCGGCTGACGGGTTTCGGGAGTCCCAGGTTCTCGCGCAATGTCTTGCCCTCGTATTCGGTTCGGAACAGCCCGCGGCGTTGCAGTTCGGGGATCACCCCATCGACGAAATCGTTCAGCGATCCCGGCAGGTAGGCGGGCATCACGTTGAAGCCGTCGCAAGCGCCGTTGCGGAACCAGTGTTCCATGACATCGGCGATCTGGCCGGGCGTGCCGATCGCCAGCAGGTGGCCGCGCGGGCCGGCGTTCAGCAGGCAGAGTTCCCACAATGTCAGCTTGTCGCGCCGAGCGGCTTCGAGCAGCAGGCGCTGGCGGGAGAGGGGGCCGTTGGTGTCGCCCATGTCGGGCACCGGGCCGTGCAGCGGGTACTGGGACAGGTTGGGCACGCCGATGGTGTTCTCCAGCACCGCCAGCCCGACGCTGGGGTGGATCAGCGATTGCAGGGCGTCGAACTTTTCCTTCGCTTCCGCCTCGGTGCGGCCGACGACGGGATAGATGCCGGGCAGCACCTTGACCTCGGCCTGCGAGCGCCCGTGGCGCGGCAGCCGGGCCACCACGTCTGCGTAAAATTCCCTGGCCTGCTCGAAGGTGGTCTGGGCGGTGAAGACGACCTCCGCCATGCGCGCCGCGAGGTCGCGGCCGGTGTCGGACGCGCCGGCCTGCACCAGCACGGGCCGGCCCTGCGGCGAGCGGGCGACGTTCAGCGGGCCACGGACCGAGAAGTGCTTTCCCTTGTGATCAAGCACATGCAGCTTGTCCGTGTCGTAGTAGACGCCGGATTGCTTGTCGCGGATGAAGGCGTCCTCGTCCCAACTGTCCCACAGGCCGGTGACGACCTCGGCGAACTCGGCCGCGCGGTCGTAGCGGTCGGCGTGGGCATGGTGCTTGTCGCGGCCGTGGTTGAACGCCTCCGCCTCGTTGTTCGAGGTGACGAGGTTCCACCCTGCCCGGCCGCCGCTGATCTGGTCCATCGAGGCGAACTGCCGCGCCAGGGTGTAGGGTTCGTTGTAGGTGGAGGTGCAGGTGGCGACCAAGCCGAGATGCGTGGTCACCGCCGCCAGGGCGGACAGCAGGGTGATCGGCTCGAACTTCACGGTCTTGCCCATCCGGCCGCGCGCCTCGGCCGCGCCGCCGGTGCCGACGGCGGCGCTGTCCGCCAGGAACAGCAGGTCGAACTTGCCGCGCTCCGCCGTTTTCGCCACGTCCACGGCCTGGGCGAACACCGTGCCTGATTCGGCGTAGGCGTCCGGATGGCGCCAGGCGGCCACGTGCTGGCCGGTTTCGTGGACGAA
>CAXTXZ010000169.1:0-1085 GCA_964248015.1 uncultured Rhodopila sp.
CCCGCCTGACCGTCTCAACCGCAGCCTGGTATCGTAAGCAATGTCCTACTTTCGCTGACACACTGGCTGCCGTGCGACGAGAAATCCGGGCCGCACAGGGTTTTTCAATGTCCCGTTCCAGGACAGACAGACCAAAACTCACCGCCGCGCTGTGTGACGCCGTTACCCATGCGCTCTGCAACGCCGCATAACCAACGCCAAATGGCCAAAGTCGAACTGAGAGGCGCGGGAAAAAGGATCTGCATCAATCCCCCAAGGCGTATGACGCGGGCAAGAAAATGAGTGGCAAGAAGCGTCATCGTGGTAACCGTCTATGCTTTCGTCGGCTCGATGGGCAGGCACAGTAATTCCCATGGTTGCGCCAAGGCAGAAAGTTTCATGAAGACGTTGAAGTCAAGGCAACTTACCCAATGGATCACCTGGCCCTTGCCAGTGTGGCTGAGAACCTTCCGTGCTTCATGGATGAGGCCCATGATAGAAAAGGCTCTGTTCCACCCTCGGCTGTCTCAGCCCGTAGCAATGCGACGGTCAATTCCGGCAAGCAATCGGATCGCAAGCATGGGTTTGTCCACTCGCGGGGGTTTACTCTGAACTTGACGCAAGGTGTTTCATTCCGTTTCGCGGCAGAATGTCATCGTTATATATTCGAACCAAGCGCTTAGTATTTCAAGAACGGCAGCCCCTTCTGGAACGACGCGCTGGAAGGCAGGTCAAGCGTGCTCCACCCACCGCCAAGCGCTTGCACCAAGGTTACGCTGGCAACCAAACGTTGCTCCTGCACCGCGAGGGCCGCCTCTTGGTTGGTCAGCAGCGTGGTCTGCTGCGTGATTACAGCGGTGTAAGCGGCGGTGCCAGCCAAATAGGTGTTCAGCACGACGTCCACCGCGCGCTGGGATGAGCGCACCGCCGTTTTCGCCGCTGCCTCTTGCTGTTCCAGGATGCGCAGCGCCGACAATTCGTCCTCCACCTGCTGGAACGCGGTCAGCACGGTTTGGCGATAGGAGGCGACGCTGGCGTCATAGGCAGCGTGGGCCGCGGCCACTTCGGAGTTGCGCAGCCCGCCTTCGAACAGCGTCTGGGTGGCC
>CAXTXZ010000169.1:1185-7553 GCA_964248015.1 uncultured Rhodopila sp.
ACAGGGATGGAAAGCTCGGCTGGCGCGGCGCCTGTCAGCACGGCGATCGCATGCTCGTACTGCGCCCGCAGCACGCCGACATTCGCCAGCGAGGCGCTCGCCGTATCCAGTTGGGCCTGCGCCTCGGCCAGCGCGGCGGCGTCGGTTGTTCCAGCATTGTACTGGTTGCGCGTGATACGCAGCGTGTTGCCGTACGCCTTCACCGTGTCTTGCAACAGCTTCTGCAGCGCATCCTGGTAGCGCAGCTCGAAGTAATCGGTGGCCAGGGTCGCTTGCGCCGAAAGCGTGGCGTTCACCAAGTCGGCGGCGCTGACCTGGCCGGCCGCCACGTCGCTCTCGATCTGGCGGCGGATGCGGCCCCATACGTCCAGATCCCAGTCAAGCGTGCCCTCCAGCGAATAGAGCGTCGTCGTCCGGCCCGAGCCGGAGGCACCCCCTGCCCTCGTCGTGCCGGTGGTGGCGCCGGCGCCGTTCAGCGTGCCGGACGTCGTGCCTCCCAGCGCTGTTCCGGTGATGCCGCCCAGCCCCGTCGATGTGATTCCAAACCCGCCGGAGCTGCGCAGCGAGCGGGTGACGCCGGCGCTGGCGTTCGCCGTGGGGAACAAGGCAGAACGCGCGACATCCACCGTCGCCTGGGCCTCCCGCAGTTGCGCCTCGAACTGCTTCACGTTCTGATTGGAAACCGCGACCTTCTGTTCCAGCTCGTCCAGCAATGGGTCATGATAGATCGCCCACCACGGACCCTTGGGCGCGGTGTCCAGCGGTTGCGCCGCCGTCCAGCCGGAGGGCGCCTCCTTGAACGCGGCCGTGGCGCCGATCGCGTCCGGGCGCTTGTAATCGGGTCCAACGGAGCAACTGGCCAGGGTCATGGCCGTGAAGCCCAACAGGAGACGTCTCATTCCGCGGGTCTCGGGGATGCCGCGGCGGCTCGGCGCAGGCGCAGGCGGTCCATCAGCATGTAGACCGAGGGCGTGGTGTAGAGGGTCAAGAACTGGCTCACGATCAGGCCGCCGACGATGGAGATGCCGAGCGGGCGGCGCAGCTCGGAGCCGTTGCCGAAGGCCAGTGCCAGGGGCAGCGCCCCGAGCAGGGCGGCGGCCGTGGTCATGGTGATCGGCCGCAGCCGCATCAGGCAGGCCTGGAAGATCGCCTCGCGGCTGGACGCGCCCTCGTTGCGCTCCGCGTGCAGCGCGAAGTCGATCATCAGGATCGCGTTCTTCTTGACGATGCCGATCAGCAGGATGACGCCGATCACCGCGATCAGCGAGAACTCGGTGTTGAACAGCATCAGCGCCAGCACCGCCCCGATCCCGGCGGAGGGCAGGGTGGACAGGATGGTGATCGGGTGGACGAAGCTCTCGTACAGGATGCCCAGCACGATGTAGACGGCCAGCAGCGCCGCCGCGATCAGCATGCCCTCGCTGTTCAGCGATTGCTGGAACACCTGGGCCGTGCCCGCGAACCCGCCTAGGATGCCGGCCGGCATGCGGATGGCGGCCACCGCCTTCGAGATTGCCGCCTGCGCGTCCGACAGCGAGCGGCCCGGCGCCAGGTTGAACGAGATGGTGGCGGCGACGAACTGGCTCTGGTGATTGACCGACAGCGCCGTCTTCCCCTTGCTGAAATGCGCGATGGCCGAGAGCGGCACCATCGTCTCGGCCCCGGTGCTCACCGCCGCGCCCGCCGAGGCGCTGCTGCTGCCGCTCGCCGCCAGCGCGTTCTGCGCCGCGTTGCGTTGCGAGTTGTTGATCCCGTTCGCCGGACTCGCGGCCGAGGCGCTGCCCGTGGCCGTGGTTTGGGTGACGGTGCCGGAGGGCGCGTTGGTCGTCGCCGTGCCGCTGGGGGAGCCGCCGGCGGTGCTGATCCAGATCTGGTTCAGGATGGACGGGTCCTGCCAGTATTGCGGCGCCACCTCCATCACCACGTGGTACTGGTTCAGCGCGTTGTAGATGGTCGAGACCGAGCGCTGGCCGAACGCGTCGTACAGCGTGGCGTCGATCTGCTGGGTGGTGACGCCGAGGCGCGAAGCGGTCGGCCGGTCGATCGTGACCTCGGTCTCCAGCCCGGCCTGCTGCTGGTCGGAGTTCACGTCCACCAGCGCCGGGTCCTTTTGCAGCGCGTCCAGCAGCTTGGGCGCCCATTCGAACACCTCGGCCGTGTTGTCGGCCTGCAGCGTGTACTGGTAGGCGGCGTTGCTCTGACGGCCGCCGACGCGGATGTCCTGCGCCGGCACCAGGATCAGGCGGCCACCCGGCACGCGGGACAGTTCGCGGCGCAGGCGGCCCATCACCACGTCCAGGTCGTCGCGCGCCCCCTTTGGCTTCAGCAGCACGAAGACGCTGCCGGTGTTGGTCTGCGACGCGGCCCCACCGCCGCCCGCGCCGGTGAAGCCGACCACGTTGGCGACCGCCGGGTCGTGCTGGACGATGGACATCATCTGCGTGAGCTTCTGGCTCATGGACTGGAACGAGATGCTCTGGTCGGCCTGCAGGCTGCCGATCAGCCGCCCGCTGTCCTGGATCGGGAAGAAGCCTTTGGGAATCACGACCAGCAACACGACATTCAGCGCCACCGTCGCCGCCAGCACCGTCAGCACCGTCAGGTTGTGGTCCAGCGTCCAGCCCAGGGTGCGGCCGTAGAAATCCTGCGCGCGCTGCCCGAAGCTGCGCCGGGGCCGCAGGAACTCGGCGGGCTTGGGCGTGGGCTTGAGGAACAGGGCGCAGAGCATGGGCGTGGTGGTCAGCGAGATCACTAGCGACACCAGGATGGCCATCGACAGGGTCACCGCGAACTCGCGGAACAGCCGGCCGACGATGCCGCCCATCAGCAGGATCGGCAGGAACACGGCGATGAGCGAGAGGGTGATGGAGACGATGGTGAACCCCACCTCCTGCGCGCCCTTCAGCGCCGCCTGCCCGCGGGGCATCCCGTCTTCCATGTAGCGCGAGATGTTCTCCAGCACGACGATCGCGTCATCCACCACGAAGCCGGTGGAGATCGTCAGCGCCATCAGCGAGAGGTTGTCCAGGCTGTAGCCCAGCAGGTACATCGCGCCGAACGTGCCGATGACGGAGACGGGCACGGCCACCAGTGGGATCAGCGTCGCGCGCAGGTTGCGCAGGAACACGAACACGACGGCGGTCACCAGCAGGACCGATATCACCAGCGTCGTCTCGGTGTCGCGAAGCGAGGCGCGGATGCTGATCGTGCTGTCGGAGGCGAACTGGATGTCGATATCGTGCGGCAGGGCCGATTGCAGCCTGGGCACCGCCGCCCTGATCGCGTCCACGGTCTGGATGACGTTGGCGCCCGGCTGCTTGAACACGATCACCAGCACGGCGGGCTTGCCGTTGGCCAGGCCCAGGTTGCGCAGGTCCTGCACGCTGTCGTCAACCGAGGCGATGTCGGTCAGGCGGACGGCGCCGCCGTTGCGGTAGGCGACGATCAGGGGGCGGTAGTCGGCGGCGTGGGCGGCCTGGTCGTTGGTGTAGATCTGCAGGCGCTGCGGCCCCAGGTCGAGGATGCCTTTCGGGCTGTTGGCGTTGGCGGCGGCCAGGGCGGCGCGTACGTCCTCCAGCCCGATGCCGTATTTGAAAAGGGCTTGCGGCTGCAGCTCCACCCGCACGGCGGGAAGCGCCGAACCGCTGATGATCACCTGGCCCACGCCGGAAAGCTGCGAAAGCTGCTGCTGCAGCACCGTGCTCGCCGCGTCGTAGATCTGCCCGCGGGTCAGCGTGCCGGAGGTGAGGGTGACGATCAGGATGGGCGCGTCCGCCGGGTTCACCTTGCGGTAGATCGGGTTGGATTGCAGGTTCGTCGGAAGATATCCGCGCGCGGCATTGATCGCTGCTTCCACGTCTCGGGCTGCGGCATCTATGTTCCGGCTCAGATCAAACTGAAGGTTGACGCGCGCCTGCCCGACCTGGCTCTGCGACGTTATCTCCGTCACGTCGGCAATCTGGCCCAGATGGCGCTCCAGCGGGCTGGCCAGGCTGGTGGCGACGGTTTCCGGGTCCGCGCCGGGAAGCTGGGCCTGGACTGAGATGGTGGGGAAATCGACCTCCGGCAGCGAGGCGACGGGCAACCGGAAGAAGGCGAGCGCGCCGGCCGCGAGGATCGCCAGCGTCAGCAGCGTGGTCGCGATCGGGCGTTTGACGAACGGGGCGGAGATGTTCATCACGGCTCTGCCCCGAACCCGGCCTGACCAGGATCAGGGCAATCCGGCTCTGGCATGACGATAGGGGGATCTGGGCGCATCATTCCGCCGGCGCCGCGTCGCCGGCGCCGCGGTGCGGCTGCCGCCCCGGGAGCGCCACCGACAGGCGGTCGAACGCCAGGTAGATCACCGGCGTGGTGAACAACGTCAGCACCTGGCTCACCAGCAGGCCCCCCACGATGGCGATGCCCAGCGGCTGGCGCAGCTCGGAGCCCGAGCCCTGGGCCAGCATCAGCGGCATCGCCCCGAGCAGCGCGGCCATCGTCGTCATCAGGATCGGGCGGAACCGCAGCAGGCACGCCTGGTGGATCGCCTCGCGCGGAGGCTTGCCCTCATCGCGCTCCGCCACCAGCGCGAAATCGATCATCATGATGGCGTTCTTCTTCACGATGCCGATCAGCAGGATGATGCCGATGATCCCGATGATGTCGAGGTCATGCCCCGTCAGGTCCAGCGCGATCAGCGCGCCGACGCCGGCCGAGGGCAGCGTGGACAGGATGGTCAGCGGGTGGATGAAGCTCTCGTAGAGCACGCCCAGCACCATGTACACCGCCACCAGCGCCGCCAGGATCAGCAGCAGCTCGTTGGACAGCGAGGCTTGGAACGCCGACAGCGACCCCTGGTACGCGGTCGTGAAACTATCCGGCAGGCCGATCGCCTTCTCGGCGTCCTGGATCGACGCCACGGCCGCGTCCAGCGACGCGCCGGCCGCCAGGTTGAACGAGATCGCCACCGTCGGGAACTGGCCAAGGTGCTCGATCTGCAGCGGGCCGCTGCGAGTCGAAACATGCACCATGGAGGCCAGCGGCACCTGCCCGGCGGTGGCGGTGGCGGACGGCAGGTAGATCCCGCTCAATGCCTGCTGCACGCTCTGGCTGTCCGCCACGTTGGCCTGCAGGATCACGCGGTACTGGTTGGACTGCGTGTACAGCGTGGAAACGATGCGCTGGCCGAACGCGTCGTACAGCGCGTTGTCGATCGTGGCGGGGGTGATGCCGAAGCGCGACGCGGTGGCGCGGTCCACCACCATGTCCAGCGCGCGGCCGTCCATGTTCATGTCGCTGGTGACGGACTCGAACGCCGGCGCCTGCGACAACCGCTCCACCAGCTTCGGCACGTAGGTTGCGAACTGCGTGCTGTCCGGGTTCTCCAAAAAGAAATGGTACTGCGCTCGGCTGACCGTGGAATCCACCGTCAGGTCCTGCACCGGCTGCATGGCCAGCGTGATGCCCGGCACCCTGGCGATCTCGTCCCGCAGCCGGCTGATGACGGCGGTCACGCCAAGGTCGCGCTCGTCCTTCGGCTTCAGGTTGATCTGGAACCGCCCGGAGTTCAGCGTCGTGTTGGCGCCGTCCACGCCGATGAACGAGGACAGGGTCTCGACCGCGTCGTCCCGCAGGATCACGTCCGCCAGGGCCTGCTGGCGCGAGGCCATGGCCGAGAACGAGGTATCCTGCGCGGCCTGGGAAATGCCCTGGATGGCGCTGGTGTCCTGCACCGGGAAGAAGCCCTTGGGGATGACGACGTACATCACCACCGTCATCGCGAAGGTCAGCGCCGCCACCAGCAAGGTCAGCGCCTGCCGGTCCAGCACCCAGTTCAGTCCCCTGCCATACCCGGCGACGATCCGGTCGAAGCCCCGCTCCGCCCAAAGGTCCAGCCTGTTGCGCTTCTCCGCCGGGCGATGCTTCACCAGCAGCGCGCACATCATCGGCACCAGCGTCAGCGACACGATGGCCGAAAGCACGATGGTGACGGACAGCGTGACCGCGAACTCGTTGAACAGCCGCCCCACCACGTCGCCCATGAACAGCAGCGGGATCAGCACCGCGATCAGCGACACGGTCAGCGAGATGATGGTGAAGCCGATCTCCCGCGACCCGCGCAACGCGGCCTCGAGCGGAGCGTCGCCGTCTTCCACATGGCGGGCGATGTTCTCGATCATGACGATGGCGTCGTCGACCACGAAACCGGTCGAAATGGTCAGCGCCATCAGGGACAGGTTGTCCAGGCTGAAGCCCAGCAGGTACATCGCCGCCAGGGTGCCGACCAGCGACAAGGGCACGGAGAGCGACGGGATCAGCGTCGCCGGCAGGTTGCGCAGGAACAGGAAGATCACCAGCACGACCAGCGCCACCGCCAGCCCCAGCTC
>CAXTXZ010000170.1:0-7552 GCA_964248015.1 uncultured Rhodopila sp.
TCAACTACCTCTATGACCCCGGAAAGATCGAGGACTGGCACGAGGACTACGCCGGGGAGGGCAAGCGCAACGCCTCCACCGCCGTCCGCAAGCTGGCGCGGGGCTGGGCCTGAAGCAGATCGCCAGAGGGCCGAAAGGTCTGGAGGCGTGAAGCTGCTTGGGAAACAATGAGCCATGGCGGCCATGCGCCGGATCGTTCAGCCCGCCCGCCACATCTCCGCCAGCGCCGCGTGGTCCGTCAGCCAGGCCCAATCGCCGTAACGCTTCACCACGTCCAGCGCCTCGATGAACGCCAGCGCCCCAGCCGGCCGTCCATACACGTGGGCATGCACCGTCACATCCACGCAGCCCGGCCGCGCGCCAAGCCTCGGCCATCCCGCGACGATCGTCTCCAGCGTCCGGGGGAACGCGCTCGCTTCTTGCCCATGGCGCACCGACAGCGGCATGTCGTTCACCTCCATGCTGAAGGGAACCGCGACGATCGGCCCTGCCGCCGTCACCTCCACCCGAGGCAGGTCGCTGTCGAAAAAATCCGCGTGCCAGGAAAACCCATTCCCCGCCAAAAGCTCCGTCGTCCGGGCGCTCGGCGTGCAACGGGGGCTGAGCCACCCCAGCGGCGCGCCTCCCGTCGTTTCAGACAAAGCCGCGACGCAGCGCGCAAGGTCGGTTGCCTCCGCCTCCGCCGTCTGCGTGGCCGGAATGATGTGCTGGCTCCAGCCATGCGCGGCGACAACATGCCCGGCGCCGGCGATGGCGCGAAGCAGCGGCGGATGGCGCTCCGCCACCACGCCGCTGACATAGAACACCGCCCGCGCCCCGGCCTTGGCCAGGATATCCAGTATCCGCCACGCCCCCGTGGTCGCCCCGTACTCCGCCCAGGAGCGCGCCTGCGAATCCAGCACCCCGGCCTTCAGCACGTTGCCCATGGGCCCGACGCCCGGCGCGCTGTCGTCCGACCATCCCTCCAGCATGACGCTGACCGCGACGGCGAGCGGCCTGTCCAACCGCCAAGCGGCGGGAAGCGTCTTCTCGGTCATTGTTTCCCCCTGAGACGAACATGGCCGGGCGTTGCCCGGCCACACCGCGAGCGAACGCTAACGCGATGTCACGCCAGCCTTGCCTCGGCGGGGGCGGCAAGGACGCTCGCCGGGACGCAAGCGCGACAGCGCCGCCACTTTCACCGGATCGGCGGCGCATACTGCAACCCGCCCTTCGACCAGATGTTGTTGATCCCCCGCGGGACGCCCATCGGGGTGATGTTGCGGTCCCACATCTCGCCGAAATTGCCGACCGCCTTGATCACGTTGTAGGCCCATTTGTTGTCCACGCCCAAGGCCTTGCCCATGTCGCCCTCCGCCCCCAGCAGGCGCCGGATGTCCGGATCGGTCGAGCTCATGAAGCTGTCGACGTTCGCCATCGTGATGCCCTTCTCCTCGGCGGTGATCATCGCGATGAAGGTCCAGCGGACCAGGTCGAACCACTTGTCGTCGCCCTTGCGGACCATGACCCCCAGCGGCTCCTTGCTGATGATGTCCGGCAGCAGCACAAGCTCGGACGCTTTCGGGCCTTGGCTGAACGCGAACGTCGCCAGCGCCGAAGCATCCGTGGAATAGGCATCGCAGCGGCCCGATAGGAACGCCCCCTGGATTTCAGGAAGGTCGTTGATCAGGATCGGCGTGAACTTCATCTTGCTGTTTCGGTAGAAGTCGTTGATCGCCAACTCCGTGCTGGTGCCGGGCTGCACGCAGATCGTCGCGCCGTCCAGCTCCTTCGCTGTCTTCACGCCAAGCGACTTCTTCACCAGGAAGCCGGTGCCGTCATAGTAGTTCACCCAGGCGAACTCCAGGCCCAGGTTGCCCTCGCGCCCCAGCGTCCAGGTCGTGCTGCGCGACAGCATGTCCACTTCGCCCGATTGCAGCGCGGTGAACCGGTTCTGCGCCGTCGTCGCGACGAACTTCACCTTGGCCGCGTCCCCAAGCGCCGCGGCCGTCACCGCTCGGCAGGTGTCGGCATCCAGCCCGCGCATCACGCCCTGGCTGTCCGGCAGTGAAAAACCCGGCACCTGCCCCGAAAGCCCGCACAGCACCTGGCCGCGCTTCATGGCCGCGTCCAGTGTCGCGGATCCGGAACCCTGAGCCGCCGCCGGCTGTGTCCACGCCCCCGATAGAAGCAGGCTGGTCAGCAGCGTGATCCCGCTGATCCTAGCAAGTCGTCTCATTCCGCAGTCTCCTGGTTCGATGCGAATCATCCCGCATGACCGCCGGACTGTGCGGTGCCTCGGACACAAGATCAATGGTGGAATGTTCGAGCAAAAGCGCCTGTTGCCCGCCTTTCGCCGGCGCGCCGATCTCCTGCAGCCCGGCGCGCCGCAGCCCCTCGGCGTAGCGGCCGATGTCTTCCGCCCGCAGCAGCGGCGAGCGCAGAACCGCCTCCCGCACGGAAAACCCAGGCTCCAGCTCCATCAACCGGCCCAGCACCTTGGCCGCCTCGCGCGGCCGGTCCATCAGCCCAAGCGCCGCGAGATAGCCTTTGTAGGCCGACGAGAACAACGGGTTCATCTCGATCGCGCGCCGCCCCGCCTCCGCCGCGCTGGCGTAGTCGCCGCACATCAGGTGCGGCAGGATCAGCGCCATGTCGAAAAAGAACACGTGCGGGTCGGAGGGCGAAAGCCGGATCGCCTGGTTGATCCGCCGCAGCGCGTCCTGGTGCTGGCCCATGTAGAAATGCGACAGGCCGGAAAAGCACCAGGCCAGCGCCAGGTTGGGGTTCAGCGCGATCGCCCTCTCGTGCAGGGCGCTGGCTTCCTCGGGGTGCTTGCCGAGGAATCCCCGCACATGGCCGGCCAGCGTCAGCGCCCGCGCATCTCCCGAATCAAGCATCACGGCGCGCTCCGCCAGCCTTGCCGCCTCGGCCGAGGAAGCCGCCGGATCACTTGACCAACCCTGGCCGACATAAAGCAGGTCCCAGTAGGCGAGCCAGCCATGCGCGACCGAACTGCTCGGGTCCGCGCGCAACGAGGCTTGCAGCAGCCGGCGGGCGTCAAGAAAGCTTTCACGGTCCAGCCGATAGATCGCCGGCAGCGCCTGCAGCAGCAGGCCCTGCCCGGTCGTTTCGTCCGCCCGCGACGTGGCCGACCGCCGCCCTTCGTGCCGCATCAGTTCCGGATCGACCTGGGCGACAATGGTCGCGCCGAGTTCGTCCTGCAGCGTCAGGGCATCCGTCATGGTGCGGTCAAAGCGGCCCGCCCAGACAATTTCCCCGTCCGCCCGCCGGTCGACCAACCGCACCATGATCCGCACCCGGCTGCCGGCATGCTGCGCCGTGCCCTCCAGCACAAGGTCCGCCTCCGGACCGTCGGGAGCGTCGTCACTCTCCCACGCCTTGCCGGACCACATCGCCGGCAGGCAGGAGATCCAGCGAAACCGCGACAGGCCGGCGGAGATCTCCTCCGCCAGCCCGATCGCCAGGCCGTCGCCGCGATCCTCGCCGATCATGCGGAACGGCGCCACGCGCAGCCGCGGCGTCGCCCGGTCGCGGCGTGTCCCGGGCCGCCCTTCCGGCCGTCCATGGAATGGGCCGCCAAACGGTTCGGTGACGGACGCCAGCGGCGCAGGCCGAGCGCCGGCGTTCTGCGCCCGGAGCTGGTTGATCAATTCTTCCGTTTCCGCCGAGGGCCGTCCATCGGCGGCTTCCGCCAGCACGCCGCGGCACCGGTCATAGGAGGCAAACGCGGCGCTGATATCGCCGCGCTCCGCATGGCTGCGAATAATGGTTCGCCAGGCGCCTTCGTGCGTGCGATCGATGGCCAGCAGTTGCTCCGCGATCCCGATCGCTTCCATCGGATCAGCGCATTTCGCCAAGACGCTCTCGCCAATGGTCCGCCCAATCCGCACAAACCGCGCGCGCTCGGCTTCCAACCAGCGATCAAAGGCAGGATCGAGCCCGCTTAGGTCCTCAAGCAGCACAGGCTCAAAGCGGCGGAGCAATTCCGCCGACATGTGCGGCGGTTGGGCCAGCAGCAGCGCATCGATGTCCAGGCCATCCCCGCGCAGCGCCAGATGGTGCCGGTCCGTGGCGAAAAGCCGCGCCCAGGCTGGGCCAAGGGTGTCCTGCAACTCGTGCACGCTTTGGCGCAGCGAAGCCCGCGCTTGCTCCTTTTCCCGCCGGCTCCAGAGCAGCCCGGCAAGATGCACGCGCAACACCGGCTTTGGGCTCGACATGGCCAGGACGGCCAAAAGCGCGCGGCTTTTGCGCGTGCGCGGCAGGAACGTCCGACCCTTGCCGTCGTCGACCGCCATTTGACCCAGCAAACGGATGCTGAGCCTGGGTCCGTCATGCGGAGCAGCCTGGGGATCGTCAAAGGGGGCGGGCGGCCAGGAAATCGCGACAACCCCTTTCAGACGAAAGCTGCAAGCATGGGATTTGCGCAACCTTGACCACAATACGTTTACACACTGTATCTGTTTACGGGGCAGACAGCAATATGCGTTAAGCTTTCGTAAGGTACTAACCGGAAGGCCGGCGCCGACCCTTGACAGGAGCCGCATAAGAATCTGCTGTCGGAAGATGCCCCAAGGCGATAATTTTTCGCCCTGTTCAAGAGTGACGACATAGCTTGGCGAATGCCCATCAGGCAGGCCAGCAAGGAGGATGAAGTGGCGATCCAAGGCATTACCCTGCCGGGTGATCCCGGCATCACGGCACTACCCTGGTTCCGCCGAACCCTGGGCGTCCTGCTGTGCGTCGCGATCGCCGTTTTGGCGGTGGCCTGCGGCGCCTTCGCGCCGTTGATTGGCGCGCCCCTGTTCGCCATTGCCATCGGCGTCCTGATCGCCAACGCCGTCCCGGCCCTGGTTCAGCAGAAATCGCTCAGGATCTCCGAAACCAGCAAGCTATGCCTGAAGGGGGGCATCATCTTGCTGGGCGCCAGCCTGAACCTGGGCGATATTTTCCGCACGGGCATCGGCTCGCTGCCGTTGCTCGCCGTCACCATGGCCTCGGGCCTGGCCTGCGCCCTGGTTCTCGGCAAGGCGCTGGGCATCGATTGGCGCATGCGCTGCCTGATCGGCATCGGCACGACGATCTGCGGCGCTTCGGCCATCGCCGCCCTGTCGCCGGTGATCCGCGCCAAGGCTGAGGAAATCGCCTACGCCGTCACCGTCATCTTCTTCTTCAACATGGTGGCGGTTTTCACCTTCCCGGCCCTCGGCCACCTGCTGGGACTGAGCGACAACGGCTTCGGCGTCTGGGCCGGCACGGCGGTGAACGACACCTCGGCTGTCGTCGCCGCCGGCTTCGCCTTCAGCCAGGCCGCCGGCGCCACCGCGATCATCGTCAAGCTGACCCGCACCACGCTGATCATCCCGCTCGTGCTCGCCTTCGGGCTGGCCCTGCCGTTCCTGGGACTGGATGACGCCACCCAGTCGCAGTCCCTGGCCAGGCGCGTCTACGCCGCCGTGCCAACCTTTATCATCCTGTTCGTGCTGGCCGCCGCCGCCAACACGGCCGGGCTGATCGGCAGCCACGCCCCCGACGTCCAGATGCTGGGCCGGCTTGTCATGGTCGTGGCGCTGGCGGCGGTCGGGCTGCAAGGCAACTGGCGCGCGTTCGTCGGCGCCGGCAGCCGGCCGTTGCTGCTGGGGCTGGCGACGTGGTTCGTGGTCGCGGCGTCCAGCCTGGCGGTGCAAGCCCTGATGCAGGCGCTTTGATCGCCTTTATGAAACAGTTGCGGATCATTTTCAGGCAAGAGGGGAATTTTAGGAAATAATGTCTTGACGAAGGTTTTAAATCCCGATAAATCTCGGTTTGTCAACGGGACAGCTATGTCTTGAGACTTTGGGCCTAACCTGCTTGGGCCGCGTTGGTTTCACGCCAAGCTATCGATACGAATCAAACAGGGCCGCTCACCAGGAGGTGACGGCCCTGTTTCCGTTGGCATGTCCATCAACCAGGGAGATTGCAATGCTGTTTTGTGACAAGGTTGCAGCCGGGGCCAACGCCTCCGCCGCGACCGTTGACACGGGCAAGATCCGCCTCGGTGGCGGCTACCGTCCGGCAGCTTCCACCGCTGACACGGGCAAGATCCGCCTCGGCGGCGGCTATCGCCCGGCGGCTTCCACCGCTGACACGGGTAAGATCCGTCTTGGTGGCGGTTATCGCATGGCGATCCAAGGCGCCTGAACCGGCGCCTTGGTTAGACAGCGGCTGGCGCTGCGTCCAGCCGTGACGGTGTTCCAGGCCTGTTGGTTTTCCAGCGCGTATCCCGCTCAGGCAGCTTGCCTCAACGGGTGAAGATGCTCGCTGGCACAACATGCTGGAGTTTCTCCGTGAGCCAGTGCGAGCGGAGAATTCCTAGGCAAGCCTGGATAGCGTTCCGCCGACCCCGTGGCGATTGATCGAGATCCATCCGCGCGGGCCTACCGACCCACCAGGCCGATGCTTCCGGCAACGCCGTGCCCCAGGGCGTGGCGCAATGACGGCTGCCCGAGCCTGGTGGGTCACCTGCTGCCAGCAAAGGTGATCTTGATGACCCAACCTAGCGATCCGATTGTCCAGTTCCACCAATTCACCAGCCGCGGCAGGGCGCCGATGCGGGCAGACCGCTCCGCCTGCGGCACCCTGCCCGTGCGGGCCGTGCGGTATTGCGAGGCGCTGACCAGCGCCACGGCGTTTGGCTGGTGGTTGTTCCCGCCCATCGACCTTGAGCTCATGTGGGACGGCTCGGACATCTTCTGGCGCTGCGACGACGCGCCGGACTGGATGCCGCTGCTGCCCTCGGCGCAACTGCCGGACTACGCGGCGGAGTTCGACTCGGTCGCGCCCGCCGCGCTGAGGGGCTGCTCGCCCCCCTTCCTGACCGCGCTGCCAGAGCCTGGCACCTTGCAGATCTGGACCGGGCTCGTGGCGCAGACCGCGCCGGATTGGCACCTGCTGGTGCGTTCCCCCGCCAACCTGCCGCAAGCCGGCGGCATCTGCCTGTTCGAGGGCATCGTCGAGACGGACCGCTGGTTCGGCCCGCTGTTCAGCAACATGCGGTTCACCCGCAGCCACATCCCCGTCCGCCTGCGCGCCGATTACCCCTTGATACAGGTCCAGCCGGTGCCGCGGCGCGTCTACAGCAACGACACGCTTGACCGGATGGATGTGACTCCCGGCCCGTCAGGCCTGACCGAAGCGCACTGGAACGCCTACCAAGCTTCAATCGCCGAACCGAACAGCCGGCCGGAGCGCCCCTTCGGCGCCTATGCCGTCAAAGCGCGCAAGAAACGCCACGGCTGCCCGCATGCGAAGAAACCGACCGACGCGGAATAAAGCCCATTGCCATGAAGCAGCGGATGCAAGGCATGCCCGCGGCTACGTCGCCACGGACACTGGCAATAAGCAATGGCAGGCTTATGAAGGGTTCAAATCGAAACCAGCCGCATGCACCCCTGGCGGCGGCCGGCGCTGAACAGGAACCCGACCAACTGGCTCGCCAGGGGAAAGCCGCTGGTCCGTGTCACCGACGTCAGGCCCCAGATTTCCTGCACCGCGTCCGCCGCGCCCATCAGCG
>CAXTXZ010000171.1:0-7519 GCA_964248015.1 uncultured Rhodopila sp.
CCATGGATTTTTCGCTGGCCAGTCGCTTGCGCTGCCTCTACGGTCTTACCCTCTGGCTGTCGCACTCGCTGACGATCGCTCCGCTGTTCGTTCTTGGCGCCTGCATGGGAAACCCTATGTCCGACGCTCATGTCCCGCCTTTTGCGAAGACTCCCTATGAGGCGTTCTCTCGCCAGGGCGTTGTCTCCATCGCCATGCGCGAATGGCGCCTGTTCGGTCAGAATATCGCCGATCCCGACGGCGAAGCCAGCCGCATCGCCAAGGCGGAACGCGAACCCGGGCTGTGGCAACGCATTGGCGAATACTGGTGGCTCGGCCTGAACGCCGGATCGAATGAAAGCGCCTGGACCGGCATGCATGACGGGCAAGGCCGGATGTTCCCGCCAGACTGCGACGGCGATTACGCCTGGTCCGCCGCTTTCATTTCTTACGTGTTTCGGATTGCCGGCGCTGGCAAGCGCTTCCCATACTCCGCTGACCATGCGGACTACATCAACGCGGCACGCAAAGTCTCGTTGGGCTTGACGCGAGAATGGCTGGTGTCAGCCGAGCGTGTTGAGGATTATGCGCCACGCCCAGGCGATTTGGTGTGTTTCGGACGCGGCAAGGCCAAGGGCTTGCGATACGAAGACCTGCCGACGGCCGGGCTGTTCACCTCTCATTGCGACATCGTCGTCGATACGCAAACGCCTGGCCAAATTGCTGTAATCGGCGGCAACGTCGAGGATTCGGTCACATTGAACAATGTTCCGGTGACTGAAGGCGGCAAGCTGGCGGCGCCGGATGGCTTTGTCCTGGACCCAAGGTTTCCGTGGATGGCTGTGCTGCGCCTCCTCGATGATTAGGGTGTCGCTACGGCAGCGCGTAGCCGGTCGCCGCTTCCGCTGCCAAGGTTTGCTTGACCGCGGGGCGCTCCATCATTCGGTCGTAATGCCCGCATAGGTTAGGAAACATCGCCCTGTCCGCCCCCAGCGTGCCGCCAAAGCGCCAGAACAAGCGAAACAGGTGGATGTCGGCGATGGAATAGGCGCCAACCGCCCAGGTTCTTGCTCCAAGACGCTGATCGGCCAAGCGGTAGACCGCCTGGGCGTGCTCCAGGCCTTGCCGCCGAGCGGGATGGATGGTGGAGGCGACAAAGGACATCCAGGAAATGACCTGGGCTTCCGCCTCGATGTCGCCAAACGGAAACAACGCCGCGGCCGGGTGCGCGCGCGCCAAGTAATACAGGATCGCGGCAACTTCGGTCAGTGGACGATCGCCAATCAGCAGCGTCGGCACCTTGCCCTCCGGATTGAGGGCGCGGAACTCCGGCGGGTCCGCATCGCGTGCCGCGAGGGATATCGCGCGGCCCTGGAACGCGGCGCCAACCTCATGCAACGCTATGTGGACCGCCATCGAGCTTGACCCAGGCGCATGGTAGAGCGTGTACATGTTACCGCTGCATCCAAGGCAGGCTTTCAGCCTTCCAGCCGCCGCTGGCGCCGCGATGGCCATCCGCATCGAGGGAACCTTCAAACCCGTCGGCGACATTGTAGACGTGCGGAAAGCCCGCGGCTCTTGCCGCCTCGGCCGCTGCCATGCTGCGGGCGCCGCTGCGGCATATGAAGTAAAGGTGGTTGCCAGGCGTCAGGCCCGCCTGGGCAAGAGCGGCGATGAAAGTCGGGTTTCGCTGCATTGTCGGGTAAACCTGCCAGGGGATCAGCACCGGCTGCTTCCCGGTCAGTTCCAGGTCGGGCACGCCGACGAAATTCCACTCCGCATCCGTGCGCACATCCACCAGGCGAGCCTCCGGATTGCCCATCAGAGCTTCCCAGGCTTGGGTGGGCGCGACATTCTGGACCATACTGAACGCTCCGCTGGGCAAGAAGGACATCCTATGACAGCCTTGTATCATGGCGCCACCTGGCAAGACGACTTGGGACAGGCAATCGGCAACACGCCACTGATCAAGCTGCGCCGTGCTTCGCAGGCCACAGGATGCACGGTCCTCGGCAAGGCCGAGTTCATGAACCCGGGCGGCTCGGTCAAGGACCGTGCCGGACTTGCGATCATCACCGACGCGGAGAACCGGGGAACATTGCGCGCCGGCGGCACGATTGTGGAGGGCACTGCGGGCAACACGGGCATCGGCCTGACGCTGGTTGGCAACGCCCGCGGATACCGCAGCGTGATTGTGATGCCGGAGACCCAATCAAAGGAAAAAATTGATTTTCTCCGCATGATTGGCGCCGACCTGCGGCTCGTGCCAGCCAAGCCGTATCGCGATCCAGGCAACTATGTTCACCTTTCCCGCCGTCTGGCCGAGGAGATCGCCGTTGAAACCGGCAACGCCATCTGGGCCAACCAATTCGACAATCTGGCAAATCGGGAAGGCCATCGCGTCAGCACCGGTCCGGAGATCTGGGACCAGACCGGCGGCAAGATCGATGCGTTCACCTGCGCCTGCGGCACCGGCGGCACGCTGGCCGGCGTATCGCTTGCATTGAAAGCGCGTGACCCGGCAGTACGGATCGTGTTGGCCGACCCTTATGGCAGCGGGTTGCATGGCTGGGTCAAGACGGGCGACCTGGCAAGCGAGGGTTCGTCGATCACCGAAGGCATTGGCCAGTCACGCGTGCCAGATAACCTGTCTGGCGTGCGGATTGATGACGCCGAGCGCATTTCGGATGCAGAGGCGTTGCAGCAGATCTACGACGTGCTGATTTATGAAGGGCTGTCCGTCGGCACGTCGTCCGGGATCAACATCGCCGCGGCGATACGAGTCGCGCGGGATCTTGGCCCTGGGCACACGGTCGTGACGATCCTCTGCGACGGAGGGTCTCGGTATCAGTCAAAGCTGTTCAACCCGGAATTCCTCAGGGAGAAGGGTTTGCCTGTGCCGGGGTGGATGAGCTGACCCTGCGGCCATGGCCACTGGCATGATGCCAGATGCGGCGAACTTCGGGGGCAGGACATTAAAAGGGAAGCCTGATCCGCGCGCGCAGCCCGCCCAGTGGGCTGTCTTCCAGGATAATTTCGCCACCGTGCGCCCGTACGATGTCGCGCGCGATGCTCAAGCCCAGGCCGGTGCCTCCGGCTGAACCGCTCTCAAAGGGGCGAAACACGCTTTCCCGGCGACTGGCCGGGATTCCAGGCCCGTTGTCATCGACTGTGACCTGGACCGATCGCCCTTGCGCGACCGCAGACAGAGCGACTTGTCCGGCATGCCGACGCGCGTTGTCTATCAAGTTCGTGATCGCCCGGCGCACCGCATCGGCGCGCAGCTTCAATGTCAGGTCGGCCGGCACGTCCAGATCCAGCATGGTTCCCGCGCGCCTCGCCCTTGCCGCGATCTCGTCCAGGATCGCCGACAAATTCACGGGTTCGGCTTGCTCAGTGGCCTCGCCGCGGGCGAAGGCGAGGTAGCCGCTGATCATGCGCTCCATCTCTTCCACGTCGGCGGTCATTTCCCCGACGTCCTGTCGGAGTTCTTCCGTTGGCGGCAGCATGGCGAGCGCGAGGCGCAAACGAGTCAATGGCGTGCGCAAGTCATGCGAGACGCCCGCGAGCATCTCCGTGCGCTGCGTCAGGAAGCGGCGGATGCGTTCCTGCATGCGGTTGAAAGCGGCGGCGGCTTGACGCACCTCGTCCGCCCCCTCCAGCCGGATCGCCGGCACGTCGCGGCCCATCCCGAATGCCTCGGCTGACCTGGCCAGGCGGCGGATGGCCCGCACCTGGTTGCGCATGAACAAGGCCGCGATGATGAAAAGCAGCAAGGCTGAACCCACCAGCCAGCCGACAAACAGGAAGATCGTGCCGATGGCCAGGCGCTTGCGTGGCGCCTCCACGTCCAGGACGCCGTCCGGCAATTGCAGCCGGATCAGCACGGAGCGCGGATCGGAGGTCCAATCCATGGTGAAGGGCACATTGAACCGTTCCTCCAATGCGGCGGCGAGATCGTCATCCGCAGGCCCAAGGATGTTCTGTCGCTTCCGCGGCTCAAGCACCGCGCCCGGTTCCAGGCGTATGCCGAGAAGGAATTGCCGTCGCGCCAGGTCCAGCACCCATTCGCGGTCCGCCGGGGCTTCGAACTGGTGGATCAGCTCGACTGTGTAGGCGATTTCGCCTGCGATGGCGCCGGACAGGCGGCGTGACACAATGCTGAGGTGGTTGCCATAAAACAGTTGCAACGCGATCGCCTGCACCAGGACCAGCGGCACCAGCATGATCAACAAGGTGCGGCCAAGCAACGAACGGGGCATGAAGCGCTTGAGCATGTGCCCGTAAGGCAAGCGCAGGCGGGCGCGCATGTCAGTGCCCAGGCTTCAGGATGTAGCCGCGGCCGCGCACCGTGTGCAGGAAGCGTGGCTCCCGAGGGTCCGCCTCGATCTTGCGGCGCAGGCGGACCACCTGGACATCGATCGCTCGTTCGCCGGAATCGTCCATTCCCAGCGCCTCGGCGATGTCCTCGCGCGACAAGACCTCATTCGGTTTTCGGGCGAGAGCGGTCAGCAGCGCGGATTCTCCGCCGGTCAGGCGAATTGGGCCAGACATGTCGCGCAGTTCGCCCCGTTCCACATCGAACCATGCCCCGCCGATGCGAACGGGAGCCGGCGGATGCTCCAGCTCGGGAGGCGGCGCGCGCCGCAGCAAGGCGCGGATGCGGAGCACCAGTTCACGTGGTTCGAATGGCTTGCCCAGGTAGTCGTCGGCGCCGGCCTCAAAACCCGCGATACGGTCCTCGGGCGCGCCGCGCGCGGTCAACAGCAGGATCGGCAGGTCGCGACGCTGCTCCTGCCGCAGCGACTGGATCAGGTCGAGGCCGTTTTCCCCCGGCATCATGACGTCCAGCACCATCAGGTCGTAGTCAATCGCCCGTATCGTGCCGCGCGCCTCGGCGGCATCGGCGGCGGTGGTGACCCGGAAGCCTTCGCCAATCAGGTAACGCGCCAGCCTGTCGCGCAGCCGGGCATCGTCCTCGACAACCAGGATATGGATGTCATCGGGCATGTCAGGCGTCCTCGGCCGAGCCGGTTCCGTCGATATAGTCGCGCGCGCCTTTCTCCATCAGTGCTCGCATGACCGCGCGAAAGCCTTCCACGGCTTGCGGCCCGGCGGCCAGGTAGGCCTGCGACAGCCTGGCTTGCTGGCTGGCGAACACCAGGCGCTCAAGCGCTTGGCCGCTCTCCGTCAGGGTCAGCAGGCGCAGGCGGCGGTCTTCGTAGCCGGGCGCCTGGCTGACATAGCCGCCGTCGATCAACGCGTTCAGCACCCGCGCCAGCGATTGCTTGGTGATGCGCAGGATGGCCAGCAGCCCCGATACGGTGACGCCAGGATTGCGCCCGATGAAATGGAGCGCGCGATGATGCGCCCGTCCAAGGCCGTATTCTTCCAGCACCTGGTCGGCGACAGCGGTGAAGTCGCGGTAGCCGAAGAACAACAGGTCTTGTGCCTGCCGCATTTCGGCATCGCCGACATCGACAACCGATGCGGGCGGCGGCAACTTGGGCGGCGGGACGAACGGCGATCTGGTTTTAAGCATGCCTGCCATTCAGCACGGAATGGGTCAGTATCATTGACGGAAATAAGTTGGCCATTTTAAGTTTAGATGGCTGCAAGCAATAAAATTACGGAGAGTGCCATCATGACGTTAGTTCCTTTCGACGACCGCGACGGCTGGATCTGGCTGGATGGTTCCCTTGTGCCCTGGCGCGAGGCCCGCCTGCATGTTTTATCGCATGGCCTGCACTATGCCAGCGCCGTTTTTGAGGGGGAGCGAGCTTACGCGGGCAACATCTTCCGGCTGCGCGACCATTCCCAGCGGCTGGTTGAGTCCGGCCGCATGCTGCGCTTTGAGATCCCTTACACGGTGGATCAAATCGATGCCGCGAGCAACGCCGTGCTGAAGGCCAACGGCCTGACCGACGGCTATGTCCGCCCGATTGCCTGGCGGGGGTCCGAGCAACTGGCCGTGTCCGCAACGGGCACCTCGGTCCATCTGGCGATCGGCGCCTGGCCATGGCCAAGCTACTTCGGGACGGAGCGCATGCAAGGGATCAGGGTAGGGCAGGCGGAATGGCGCCGGCCGTCGCCGGAAACCGCGCCGGTCAAGGCCAAGGCATCAGGGCTTTACATGATTGGGTCGCTGGCAAAGGTAAGGGCCGAGGAGGAAGGTTACTCCGATGCGCTGATGCTCGACTGGCGCGGGCTTGTCGCGGAAACCACGGGAGCCAACATATTCCTGGTCATCGACGGTGACCTGCACACGCCGGTGCCAGACGCTTTCCTGGACGGCATCACGAGGCGCTCGGTTATCAGCTTGGCTCGGCGCAACCAAATCAAGGTGATCGAGCGGCGGATTGATCCCACGGAACTTGCGCAGGCGACGGAAGTCTTCCTGGCCGGAACGGCGGCGGAAGTCACCGCGGTACGAGAGATCGGGCCGCACCGCTTCACGCCGAGCGCAATCACGGAGAGACTGATGCGGGAGTACGACAGGTTGGTGTTGCAGTCGCCAAAAGACGTCGCGGCTATCGTGCAGTGAAGTCATCCAATCAGGAGAACATGGCTTGACCGACGTCGATTTCGTGATCATCGGTGCCGGTGTGGCGGGTTTGGGCGCGGCGGCGGCGCTGCGCGATGCTGGCCGGTCGGTGATCATCCTGGAGGCCTCTGATCGCGTTGGCGGGCGCGCGTGGACCGTCTATCCCGAAGTCCTGGGGCACGCCTGGTTCGACATGGGCGCGATCTGGTTCCATGACGCGGAAAACAACCCGTTGACAGCGATTGCCCAGGCCGCGGGCGATAAGCTGCTGCGTGCTGACGAAATCCGGCAGGAACGCACCTTCGTGGGTGACCGGCTGGCGACGGAGGCGGAACTCCAGGCCTATCAGGCGGCATGGGGTCGCTATGAAGCCATGGCCGACCAAATCCTGGCGCAGGAGGCTGACGTTTCCTTGGCCGAGGTCACGCGCCGGCTGCCGGACGAACCCTGGGCCGCCACGATAGAGGCCTGGGAAGGTTCGGTTGTCTGTGCCGTGGATGCTGGCAAGTTCAGTGCCCGCGACTGGCGCCGCAACGCCTTGGGCGGCAGCAACCTTGTGCCCGAGGGTGGCATCGGCCTGTTCGTCAAGCGCCGGCTGATGCCAGGGCTGGACATTCGCCTGGACGTGCCGGTGCGGCGGATACGCTGGGGAGGTCCGGGCGGTGCGGTCGTGGTCGAGTCCGATTTCGGCTCGCTGACGGCAGGCGCCTGCATCGTGACGGTGTCCACGGGCGTCCTCGCTTCGGGGATTTTGAAATTCCATCCGCCGCTGCCTGTTCCGGTCAATGAGGCGATCCATTCGCTGCCAATGGGCCTTGCCATGAAGATCGCACTCCGGACCGAGGGCAAGGACCGGCTGGATTTGCCGTCGCACTGCTCGGTTGACCGGATGGTGTCGCCATCCAGCCCGGTCTTGATGCCATTCCAGTGCTGGCCCTATGGCCGCGACTACGTGCAAGGGTGGGTTGGCGGTTCGGTCGCCTGGGATCTGTCGCG
>CAXTXZ010000172.1:0-3844 GCA_964248015.1 uncultured Rhodopila sp.
TGGGCGCGGACGTGGGCGCCGGTCGGGACCGCCTGCCTGCCAAACAGGCTTTGGCAGTTCGAGGCCTTGCGGCCCTCCCCCAACCCGCGCTGGCGGGACAGGAAGGACTCGCTTTGCATGAAGAACAGGGAGAAGGCGGACAGCCCAGTGTCCGACATCGAGGCGACCGCAACGCCGCCGCGCCGCTTGTCGGGGAAGCCCGCGCGTGCCGCCCGCACGCCGTCGAGAAGGATCTGAAGCACATGCATGACCCGCCTGGATCACGCCGCGCCACCGCGCACCACGCCTGAGGCCAAAAGCCATTCAGAATCGCTGGCCATCCGCCAGGTCTCTGAACTCATGCAGCGGGCGGTGGCATGTTTGCGTTGGGCTGATCCGATGCCTCTCCTTGCTTTGGAGCCCTCGCATGTCGCCTGCCTCCGCCACGTTGTCCGACAGATCCCGCGTGGCCGTTCCGCTGGAGCGTTTCGCGACGATCGACGACCCGCGCGATGTTCGCCGCGTCACTCATCCTCTGGACGAGATGCTGTTGCTTGTTGCCTGGGGCACCAGTGCCGACTGCGAGGACTACGGCCACATCGCCGCCTGGGGCGAGACGCATCCAGACTTCCTGCGTCGCCACCTGCCTTGCGCCAACGGCCTGCCAAGCGGCCGCTGGCCGACCATCCTGATGAACCGCATCAACCCGGCCCTGTTCTCGGCCGCCTTCACGGCCTGGGTGCGCGCCACCTGGCCTGGCGGGGTTTTGCCGCGACCGACGGCAAGACATCGCGGCGCAGCCACGACCACGCTGCGGGGACAGAGCCAATCCACCTGGTCTCCGCCTTCGCCACAACCGCTTGCCTGGTGCCGGGGCAGGAGGCGGTGCCTGGCAAAGCCAACGAGTTGACCGCCATTCCTGCCCTGCTGGCGCGGCTTGCCGAGCAGGGCGGCCTGCGCGACGCGCTGGTCTCGATCGGCGCCATTGCCACCAACGCCGCCATCGCCCAAGCCATTCGCGGCGCCGGCCACCTGCTGGCGGTCAAGGCAAACCCACCCCGCGCGCCGAGGCCTGCTTCGCAGCAGCCCCGCCCAGCACAACCGACACCGGCACCACCCATGACAAGGGACATGGCCGCATCGCGCAGCGCACCGTGAGCGTCGTGCGGGAGATCGATTGGCTGTCCGGCGACCGCCGCTTCCCCGGCGAGACACGCCTGCCGGACGTCGCTTGCATCGTGCGTGCCCAGGCCTGCATCCAGCGCGGCGGCAAGACATGCCAGGAAACCCGCCACCACATCCCCTCGGCAACGCTTGACGCGGCGCGGGCCGGCCAAGCAGTGCACGGCCACTGGGGGAATCGAGAACCGACCGCACTGGGTTTCGGACGTGGCCTGCAACGATGGCCAACCCCGCCTGCGCAAAGGCTTCGGGGCAAGGGACATGGCCGTCGTCCGACACTTCGCCCGCAACCTCGTGCGATCCGCAAAGAACACTATAAGCGCATCGCAGTCCAGTTGGGACTGCGATGCGCTATAGGTCATTGCTTTCTAAGCAGATTCACGCCCATGGACCTTTCGGCCCTCTGGCGATTCGCGATAAATCCACTGAACTGCGCCGAAAGATGGCCGGCTGGACCCCAGATTGCCTGAACTCACTGCTCAGCCAAAGCAGGCAGTGAAACTGAGCGCGGAGCCCTGGGTCATGCGGTCCGCAAGTTGACGCGATCCCGCCAACCCGGCACGGTCGGAGCAACATCAGGAGGATCGCGATGGCTCGCCCGTTTGAAGGCATCCGCATCATCGACATCACCCATGTCCTCGCCGGCCCTTTCGCCGCTTATCAGCTTGGCCTCATGGGCGCCGACGTCATCAAGGTGGAGCATCCCGACGAGCCCGACCAAAGCCGCGACTCAGGCGCCGACAACGACCTGAACCACGCCGGCATGGGCACCGGCTTCCTCACCCAAGGGTCCAACAAGCGCGCCATCACCCTGAACCTGAAAACCGAGCAGGGCCGCGAGATCCTCAGGAAGCTCGTTGCCACCGCCGACGTGCTGGTGGAGAATTATCGCCCCGGCGCGTTCGAGGGCCTCGGCCTCGGCTATGAAGACCTGCGCCAGATCAACCCGAAACTGATCTACGCCTCGTTCTCCGCCTTTGGCCAGACCGGGCCGAAGCGCGCGCGCACCGCCTATGACCACGTCATCCAGTCCACCTCCGGCATCATGGCGATGACCGGCACGCCGGAGGCCAACCCAATCAAGATCGGCACGCCGGCCATCGATTACGCCACCGGGACGATGGGCGCCTATGCCCTGTCCGCCGCATTGTTCCAGCGCGAGCGCACCGGCCAGGGCCAGCGCATCGACATGGCCATGCTCGACGTGGCCATGATCCTGATGGCCAGCCACGTCACCGGCTTCCTGCGCAACGGCAAGCACCCGAAGCCATCGGGCAACAGCATGCCGCACGCAACCTCCATGGCCTACAAGGCCGCCGACGGCATTGTCATGCTGGGCGCTTCGAACCTGCGCCAGCAGAAACGGCTGTGGACGGTGCTGGAGCGTCCCGACCTGATCAAGCGGACCAACGATGAACGCGAGGCCGACTTCAATCGCGAGCACGGCGCCCTGACAGGGATCATGCTCACCCGCTCCGCGGCCGAGTGGGAAACCTATTTGCAGGAACGCCATGTTCCCGCTTCCCGCGTGCGCACCATGGGCGAGGCTCTGGACGACCCGCAGATCGCCTCTCGCGGCTTGCTGCACCGGCATGAGAATGTTGCAGGCATTGAAGGTTCGTTCTCTGTCCCCGTCGCCGCCTTCAAATTCGATCACGATGGACCCAAGATTGATCGCCCACCGCCCGCGTTCGGTCAGCACAATCAGGAAATCCTGACAGAGCTTGGCTATACCTCGGCTGACATCGCCTGCTTCCGTTCAGCCAAGATCATCTAGCGAGGACACAGGACATGACTCCAGGCCGCCTCGGTGTTTGGTATTCCACCGACAAGCACGCCACGCCCGCGGCGATGGCCGCGTTCGTCAAGACGGTGGAAGACCTGAACTACAGCACGCTGTGGTATCCGGAATCACGTGGGTATGAATCCTTCAGCGTCGCCGGCTACATGCTGTCCCATGCCCAAAGGCTGAAGATCGGCAGTTCGATCGCCTCGATCTACGCCCGCGACGCCTTCACCGCTCGGCGTGGCATGATCAGCCTGAACCAGTTGTACGGCGATCGTTTCATCCTTGGCCTGGGCGTCAGTCACGTGCCGATGGTCGAGGGCCTCCGCGGCCATGTCTACGAAAAGCCGGCGCCGGCGATGCGCGGCTACCTGAACGGCATCATGCAAGGCGAGGCCGGCGCCGCCGACTGGCCCATCTGCATCGCGGCCCTGGGCCCCCTGATGCTGAAGCTGGCCGGCCAGATGACCCAAGGCGCCGTGCCGTACAACACCACGCCGAAGCACACCGCCGAAGCGGCGAAAATCCTCGGCCCGGGCAAATGGCTGGCGATCGAGCAAAAAGTTACGATTGAAACTGATCCCGCCCGCGCCCGCGCGCTTGGCCGCAAGGAACTCGCCCATTACATGGTGCTGGACAATTACCGCAACGCCTGGCTTGGCATGGGCTTTACCGAGCTTGATTTGTCGAATGGCGGGTCGGACGCGTTCATCGACGCCATGGTGCTGTGGGGCAGCGCCGAGCAGGTGAAGCAAGGCTTGCAGGCGCATTTCTCGGCGGGCGCGACACACGTGACGGTGCAACCGGTCCATGCGGCTGGGGATACGGCGGCACGCGACGCCATCCTGGCGGCGCTGGCGGATACCTGAAGCAAACCCTGCCAGCCTGCTTCAGCCC
>CAXTXZ010000172.1:3944-7514 GCA_964248015.1 uncultured Rhodopila sp.
TTCACAAATTTTTTACCAATAGATGACATGTTGATGGTCCCGGACGTCCCGAGCACCACGGACGCAACGGATACCTGAACCGTAAAACGCGGTTCGGACGACTCCAGAAAATCTGATCCCATCGTTCGACCAGCCATCCTGACGCGATGTCGCGTCACCATGCTTGGTCGTTAAGCAGGGGAAATCATGCGTAACGTGGGAGGCCGTGTTGTGGAACAGACTGGCGTTGGTGAGGCGGTCGCGAACAGTGCCGCGGCGGCCTTGTATCATGGCAACCTTGGCAATGCCCTGCTGAAGCAGCAACGGCTGGACGAAGCCGCAGCGTGCTACCGCCGAGCCATCGATATTTGGCCGGATCTTTCCGATGTCCATAGCAATCTGGGGTACGTGCTGCGGAAACAGGGTCGGCTGAACGAAGCCGTGGCCTGCCTTCGCAAGGCTGTCGACCTCAACCCGCGCAATCCAAGGGCGCATTACAATCTGGGCGAAGCGGCTGAAAAGCAGGGCCGTCTGGAGGAGGCAGCCATCTGCTATCGCAAGGTCATTGACCTTCAGCCAGACGTTCCGGAGGCGCATAATAATCTGGGCTACGCGTTGGGCGAACAGGACCAGCTCGACGAAGCGATTGCCTGCCTCCGCAAAGCCATCGCCATCAGGTCAAATTACGCGCAGGCCTATGGCAACCTGGGCTTCATGCTTGGCAAGCAGCAGCGCCTGCAAGAGGCGGCTTCCTGTTACAGAAACGCCATAGCCCTCGATCCGGACGTCCCGGAACCACACAACAACCTGGGCACCGTGCTGAACCAGCAATCCCTGCTGAACGAAGCAATGGCATGCTACCGCCGCGCCATTGGCCTGAGGCCGGATTTTCCGGAGGCGCACAACAATCTGGCCATGGCGCTTCTGGCGCGAGGTGACATGGCCGAGGGGTGGCGGGAATACGAATGGCGTTGGAAGACGCCCGAGGGGATCAAGCATCGCAGAAACTTCGCCCAACCCCAATGGCAAGGCGAACCCGCCATCGGACGGACGCTGCTGATCCACGCGGAACAGGGATATGGCGACACGCTGCAGTTCTGCCGCTACGCCTCATTGGCCGCTGCCCAGGGCTTGCGAGTGGTCATGGAAGCGCCAGCGCCGCTGGTCCGGCTGCTGCGCCCGCTGCCCGGCGTTACCCAGGTGATCCGCTCCGGCGACGACCTTCCAAACTTCGATCTCCACAGCCCAATGGTTAGCTTGCCCTTGGCGATAAGCGCCACCGCAGCCACCATTCCCAGCGTCCCGGCTTACCTTCATGCTGACACCACGCAGGCCGCCCTCTGGCGCGCGCGCCTTGCCGCCATGTCGGACAAAGGTCCGCGCATTGGCCTGGCGTGGGCGGGCAATCCTCGCCCAAACTCACCAGCATGGACGGCCATTGATCGCCGGCGGTCCCTGGCGCCGGAACGCCTCTCACCCTTGTTCGACATGCGCGGCGTGCAATTCCTTAGCTTGCAAAAGGACGGCCCGCCGGCGCCGGAACGCTTCCCGCTCACCGACTTCATGCATGAGATGGCCGACTTCGCCGACACCGCCGCCCTGATCGCCAACCTTGATCTTGTCATTTCGGTGGACACCGCCGTTGCCCATCTTGCCGCGGCGCTGGGCAAGCCGGTGTGGGTGTTAAGTCGCTTCGACGCGTGCTGGCGCTGGCTTGCCGGGCGGCGTGACAGTCCCTGGTACCCGACGCTGCGTCTCTACCGGCAGCCTTGCCCAGGCGATTGGGACAGTGTGCTGGCCGAGGTTGCCCGTGACCTGGGCAGCCTGGCCAGCGGCTGACAAGCCCGACTCCAAAACGGCCTGGTTCCGTGGCAACGCCCAGGCGACAGGCCTGGCGGGCACGCCGGCTTACGCCGGTTTGGTGTCACCGTCACCCGTTCACGCTGATGTCCGTCAGCCGCCGGTGCTCATCCATCGCGTAACGATCGGTCATTCCTGCCACGTAATCCGCGACCGTGGCTGCCGCGCGGTGCGTTCCACCCTCCCCCGCCCTCGCCCGCCAGTCGTCAGGCAGCAGGGACGGGTCGGCATGCAGCAACTGGAACAACGTCTCGGTCAGGCGCCTGGCCTTGGCGGACATCCGGTTGACGCGCCAGTGGCGATACATGTGGGCAAAGAGAAAATCCTTGATCGCCTGGTTGGCATCGGCCATCAGGGCGCTGAAGCCTACAACACGGTGCTTATGGCGGCGGATCGCAGCCGGATTGGCGGGATCGAGTTTCTCCAGCCTACGCGTGCTCTCGGCGATCAGGTCGGTGACCATGGCGTTGATCACCCGCCGCAGCGTCTCGTGCCGCAACCGGGGAGGCGGCACGTCCAGGCTGGACATGCGCGCGGCAACCAATGCTTCCCCCACCACAGGCAGATGGCGCAGGTCCTCCACGGTGAACAGCTTGGCGCGCAGTCCGTCATCCAGGTCATGGCTGTGGTACGCCACGTCATCAGCGATCGCCGCGACCTGCGCCTCGGCGCTTGGCTGAGTTTGCAGATCGAGCTTATGCCGGTCATTGTAATCAGCAATGTAGGCGGCGGGGTGACGCAACGGGCCATTGTGCTTGACCAGCCCTTCCAGCGTTTCCCAGGTCAGGTTCAAGCCATCCCAGCCGGCGTAGCGGCTTTCCAGCAGCGTCACGATGCGCAGGCTCTGGGCATTGTGGTCAAAGCCGCCGAAGGGCTTCATCATCAGGTTCAGCGCGTCTTCCCCCGCGTGGCCAAAAGGCGGATGGCCCAGGTCGTGGGCCAGCGCCAGCGCTTCCGTCAGGTCCTCGTCCAGGCCCAGCGCGCGGGCGAGCGATCGCGCGATCTGCGCCACTTCGATGCTATGGGTCAGGCGGGTGCGGTAGAAATCACCCTCGTGATTGACAAACACCTGTGTCTTGTACTGAAGCTTGCGGAAGGCGGAACTGTGGATGATGCGGTCGCGGTCGCGCTGCCAGGGCGATCGCGTGTCGCCCTCGGGTTCATGATGCAGCCGGCCCCGCGCGTTTGCGGGCGAGACAGCGTAGCGCGCGGGAGTGGGACGAACATACATGAAGCGGTGGCTTACACCTTGCGCGGCCCCGCTTCAATTTCATCGTGAAACCGCTTATATCACCCGCATGGAACAGTTCGCCGTCACCGATCGCGCCGCCGCCCGCATCGCCGAGATCGTCGCCCACGCACAGCGGGACACGGAACAGGCGCAGGAAACCGCCCTGCGCGTTGCCGTGCTGGCTGGCGGGTGCAGCGGGTTCCAGTATCGTTTTGAGCTGGATGCCCAGACCCAGCCCGACGACCTGGTTATCCAGAAGGGACCGGCGCGCGTTGTTGTCGATGCGGTCAGCCTGGACCTGTTGACCGGCTCCGAGCTTGATTACACGGACGAGTTGATGGGCAGCCATTTCGCGGTCCGCAATCCGAACGCGAAATCTGCCTGCGGTTGCGGCACAAGCTTCGCCGTCGATTAGGCGTAACCGTTCCTCGCTTCCGCTTCGTTGAAACAATGGCGTAGCGCTTGCACGGCTGCTCGGCAACTGAAAGGCCGAGCAGCAT
>CAXTXZ010000173.1:0-7329 GCA_964248015.1 uncultured Rhodopila sp.
GCCCGGCGGAACCGCCCGCCGTGCGGGCCTTGTGCGGGGGGCGGGCGGGCGTGGGGGACCGGGCGCTGTATCACTGGACGAAGATACTTCGGCGGCAGGCGCGGGCGGCGGGAATGGCGACCGATGACCACTGTTTTGGCCTGGCGTGGAGCGGGCACATGACGCTTGAGCGGGTGCGGCTTCTGATGGGGCATCTGCCTGAGGGGAGCAGCGAGATCTACTTCCATCCGGCGGCCTGGCGGGACGCGGCGCTGGAGCGGCTCATGCCGGATTATGAGCACGAGGCGGAGTTGCAGGCGTTGCTGCGACTTTCCGTTGTATAGATCAAGGCTTTTTGCTGCGAAAATGCGCGTCCGCGAGGGTTCCAGGGCAACATCAGCCTGACTGACTAAGTTGCTTGAAAGCAATGGGCTGCATGCGGGTCAGGCGACCGGTTCCGCTTGCTGATCCAAGCAAGGGCGATCTGGGCGAGGACGATCTGGCAGCGCTTTCGCAACGAGCCAGACTTTGCTTGATGGCGATACGATGCCTCACTTGGCGACTTCGATGGTTTGCGAGGGAAGCGGAAGATGCTGGAAATCGCCTGGGCGGCCTTGTGCCTTGTGATACTATCGGGCGGGTCAGCCATTGGCATGTGGCTGCAAACCCGGTTGCGGGAACACCACAAGAGCCGCGAGACCATTGAGGCCGTCCGCATGATCGTGCCCATGGTGGTCACATTCTCCGCCCTGGTTCTCGGCTTGCTGGTGACATCGGGCAAGGCCGATTCCGATGACCACAACGTCACTTACCGAAAATACGGCATCGCCCTTATCGAGTTCGACCAGCGGCTCAAGTATTACGGCTTGCAAGCCGATGCCATAAGGCAGCAGCTACGTTCCTACACAGCCGCGGTTTTCGCGGAGACATGGCCCAATGAGCCAAGGCCCGCGGGCGACTACCCGGTTCACCTGCACACCACTCCTCCCGGCAGCGACGAGTCCGCCGAACTGACGGAAATCATGATGAGGATGGATCAAGAAATTCAGGAGCTATCGCCCCTTGACGCCTTGCATCAGCGAATTGCCTCACTCCTGAGGACCGATATCGCACAGATAGAAGCGACGCGATGGACATTGGTGGAGAGATCGCACTCCAAGCTTTCCTTGATCTTCATGGTCGTCCTGATCTCCTGGCTGTTCATTGTCTTTGTTATCTTTGGGATCGTCTCGCCTCGTAACATTTTAGTCTGTGTCGTCATTGGCCTGTCCATTGTCGCGGTGGCATCCTCGCTTTACTTGATCCTGGTCCTCGACACACCCGTGGGAGGGTTCATCAGCATATCAAGCCAACCGATCCGGGACGCCCTATGGCACATGGATCATTGACGCGGGACGGCTTCGGCAATGCGGCCGCTGTTGCCTGACAATGGTGTGAACTGGTTGGATTTGGCTGCCAATCAGGCTGGGGTTATTCAGTCAGACCCGCCGGACGGCGTCATAAAATACGCCGATCTGGCGGGAAATGGCTTGCTCTGCTTCGGCATGTTTATGGAAGATGGTTTGCTGCATCGGCTCGTGTTTCAGCGCCTTCGAAACAACTTCATGTCAGAGCCGGCGGACGCGGCCATGGCGCTCAGCCCTGCACGGCCTGCCGTATTTCGTCGCCGTGACATTTGCCTTGTTCGCACGGAAAATCGCCGCAAAGCTAGCCATCCACCGCTGCCTGGAACTGTCTGGAGCACCATCGGATGCCCTAATTCGATACGTATCGCAGACTTGGAATGTATGAGACGATCCCGTTGCTAGTTATGGACATCATCTATTTTATATCCATTATTCCGGGCTTGTTCCACACACGTGTTGAACCTCGATTTGGCCATTTCTCCCGTGAGAAGGCCAAAGCCGAAGGCTGAACATTTCATCGTATGCCCTGAACTATCCGATAGGGTCGCGCTTGGTGAAACGCATGCCGCCAACAATCCGCACGCCACGATCACCGCTAGAAACCGAGTCTTCATGCCGCTTGTGCCCAGATCCTTGAACACAGGGTACGGCACAGGGGCCCGATTGGCAACGCCAGGCCGACAGGAAGCGCCGGACGCCTTTTTGTTTTCGTGTCGATGGGCCGTCTGAATCGCATGGACAGCATGCTCGAATTGGCAAGGGTTAAGCGAGCAAGGGTTAAACTGGCAAGCCATGTCAAAGCGGCTCGGTGTCCAGCGCGTAGCCCGCCGTCCGGACGGTGCGCACCACGTCCAGTTCGTTCGCGCCGTTGATCGACTTGCGCAGGCGGCGGATGTGGACGTCAACCGTGCGAGGCTCGACGTGGATGTCCGGGCCCCAGACGGCGTCCAGCAGCTCCTCGCGGGAAAACACGCGGCGCGGGTGCTGCATGAAGAATTCGAGCAGGCGGAACTCCGTGGGGCCGAGGTGCACGCGGCGCTCGTTGCGGGTGACGCGGTGCGAGGCCAGGTCCATGGCGATGTCGTGGAAGGCGAGCTGGCCCTTCACCGGCACGGTGCTGGAGCGGCGCAGCAGGGCGCGCATGCGGGCCAGCAGCGCCTCGATGTTGAAGGGCTTGGTGATGTAGTCGTCGGCGCCGGTGTTCAGGCCGCGCACGGCGTCCTGGTCTTCCGTCCGCGCCGTCACCATGATGACCGGCAGGTCGCGGGTCGCGTGCCGGCGGCGGATCTGGCGGCAGACCTCGATGCCGGACATCACCGGCAGCATCCAGTCGAGCAGGACCAGGTCGGGCTGCGTCTCGGCGATGCGGATCAGCGCTTCCTGGCCGTCGGCGGCCTCATCGACGCGGAAACCCTGTTTTTCGAGGTTGTAACGCAGCATGGTCGCGAGGGGCGCCTCGTCCTCCACGACCAGGACGAGCGGCTTGGGCAGGCTGGAAACATTGTCGAGCATGGTCGTCTCCTCGCTGTCATGGGGTCGGACGGCCGCTGCCGCGCTGCCGCGCTGGTCCGGGCCGAGCCATTCATTCCTTGGGGCGCACCACCGCGTAGGCGGAGGAGTCGCCCTTGGGACGCGTTTCGGGCAGGACCTCGCCTTCGACGGCGTAGTAGACGGTTTCGGCGATGTTGGTCGCGTGGTCGCCGATGCGCTCCAGGTTCTTGGCGATGAACAGGAGGTGCGTGCAGGGCGTGATGTTGCGCGGGTCTTCCATCATGTAGGTGATCAGCTCGCGGAACAGGGCGTTGTAGATGTCGTCCACCACGCGGTCGGATCGCCAGACCTCGACGGCTTTCTCGCTGTCGTTGGCGCCGAGGGCGTCGATGATCGATTTCAACTGGTCCTGCACCATGCGCGCCATGTGGGCGAGGCCGGTGAGGGAGTAGGGCAGGGCGTACTGGCCGAGGACGATGCTGCGCTTGGCGACGTTGGCGGCGTAGTCGCCGATGCGCTCGAGGTCGCCGGTGACCTTCAGGCCGGCGACGATGCGGCGCAGGTCGCCCGCCATTGGCTGGCGCAGGGCCAGCATGCGGATGACGAACTGCTCGATCTCGCGTTCCAGCGCGTCCACCTTGGGGTCCTCCGCGACGACCTGAGCGGCGGTGGCGGGGTCGCGGTTCAGGATGGCCTCGGCGGCCAGCGCCATCTGGTTCTCGACGATGCCGCCCATCTCGGTCAGCATGTCGCGCAGCTTCTTCAGGTCGTTGTCGAAGCTTTTGACCAAGTGCTCCGCTGTGTTGGACATGGGTGGCCTTTCGTGTTTCAGCCGAACCGGCCGGTTACGTATTCCTGGGTGCGCTTTTGCTTGGGCGCGGTGAAGATCTGCGCGGCGGGGGCGCACTCGACCATCTCGCCCAGGTAGAAGAACGCCACCTGGTCGGCGCAGCGGGCGGCCTGCTGCATGTTGTGGGTGACGATGGCGATGGTGAAGTCGTGCTTCAGCTCGTCTATCAGTTCCTCGATCTTCAGCGTGCTGATCGGGTCGAGGGCGCTGGTCGGCTCGTCCAGCAGGATCACGTCGGGGCGCACCGCGATGGTGCGGGCGATGCACAGGCGCTGCTGCTGGCCGCCCGACAGCCCCATGGCGGAGCTGTGCAGGCGGTCCTTGACCTCGCCCCAGAGGGCGGCGCGGGTCAGCGACCATTCGACGCGCTCATCCATCGCGGCCTTGGACAGGCGTTCGTGCAGCTTGACGCCGAAGGCGATGTTCTCGTGGATCGTCATGGGGAAGGGCGTGGGTTTCTGGAACACCATGCCGATGCGGGCGCGCAGGGCGTTCAGGTCGAGCTTGGGGTCGATGATGTTGATGTCGTCCATCATCACCTGCCCGGTGGCGTGCTGGTTGGGGTAGAGGTCGTACATCCGGTTCAGCACGCGCAGCAGGGTCGATTTGCCGCAGCCGGAGGGGCCGATCATGCCGGTGACCTGGCGGTCGGGCAGGTCGAGCCGGATCTTCTTCAGCGCGCGGTTGTCGCCGTAGAAGAAGTCCAGGTCGGCGATGGCGATGCGCGCGGCGTTCATCTGGGATGTCCCATGCGCTTGGGCGCCGCTGAAGCCGGGACTGGCTTTTTGGGGGGAAGCGGTGGTCGTGTTCATCTTAGTTGCTCCGTCGCAGCAGCAGGCGGGCCGCGATGTTGATGGCCAGGACGCCGAAGGTGATCAGCAGCGCGCCCACCCAGGCAAGCTGCACCCAATCCTCGAACGCCGATCCGGCGTATTGGTAGATGGTGACGGGCAGGCTGGCCATCGGCCTGGCCAGGCTGAGCGACCAGTTCAGGTTGCCCAGGCTGGTGAACAGCAGGGGCGCGGTTTCGCCGGCGATGCGGGCGACGGCGAGCAGGATGCCGGTGGCGATGCCCTGCCTGGCCGCGCGGTAGCAGACCAGCACGATCATCTTCCATTTCGGCGCGCCGAGGCCGATGACGGCTTCCCGCAGGGAGACGGGGATCAGCCGCAGCATGTCCTCGGTGGTGCGGACGACGATCGGGATGACGATGACGGCCAGGGCGAGGCAGCCGGCGACGCCGCTGAAGCCGCCGAAGGGGGCGACCGTGATCTGGTAGATGAACAGGCCGATCAGGATGGAGGGCGCCGACAGCAATATGTCGGAGACGAAGCGCACGGCGTTGCCGAGGACGGAATCCTGCGCGTACTCGGCGAGGTAGGTGCCGACCATCAGGCCGACCGGGGTGCCGATCGCGGCGCCGAGGAAGGTCTGGATGAGGCTGCCGATGATGGCGTTCAGCAGGCCTCCGTGCGAGCCGGGCGGCAGGGTGGAGGTGGTGAACACCGTCAGCGCCAGCCCGCCCAGCCCGCGGTACAGCAGGGTCGCGAGGATGGAGGCCAGGAAGGCAAGCCCGATCAGCGTGGCGAGGACGCACAGCGCCTTGACGACGAGGTTGACGCTGTGGCGGCGCCGGCCCAGCGCGCGGGAGGCGCGGGCATCGGTTGCGGGTCCTGGGACGGCGGTCCGGGTGGCGACGGTGGCGCTCATGTTTTCAGCCTTGGCCGCAGCAGGAGGCGTGAGATCGCCAGCACGATGAAGGAGATGACGAACAGGATGAAGCCGAGCGCCAGGAGGGAGGAAAGCTTGAGGGTGCCGGACTGGCTTTCGGGGAATTCGAGCGCGACGAGGGAGGCGATGGTGTTGCCGGGGCCGAACAGCGAGGAGGCGATGCGGTTGGTGTTGCCGATCACGAAGGTGACCGCCATGGTTTCGCCCAGCGCCCGGCCCAGGCCCAGCATGATGCCGCCGACGACGGAAACGCGGGTGTAGGGGATGACGATGGAGCGCATCACCTCCCACGTCGTGCAGCCCAGGCCGTAGGCGGATTCCTTGAACACGAGCGGGACGGTTTCGAAGACGTCGCGCATGGTGGCGGCGATGAAGGGGATGACCATGACGGCCAGGATCAGGGCGGCGGTCAGGATGCCGGTGCCGAACGGCGGCCCCTGGAACAGGAAGCCGACCAGGGGCAGGTCGCCCAGGTTGTCGATGACGGCTGGCTGGATGTACTGCGACATGATCGGCACGATGACGAAGAAGCCCCACATGCCATAGATGATCGACGGCACGGCGGCGAGCAGCTCGACCGCGGTGCTGACCGGGGCGCGGACCCACTGCGGGGCGAGTTCGGTCAGGTAGAAGGCGATGCCGAAGGCCAGGGGCACGGCCATCAGCAGGGCCAGCACGGCGGTGACGACGGTGCCGAAGATGGGGACGGCGGCGCCGTAGATGTCCTGCACCGGGTCCCAGTCGTCGGAGACGAGGAAGCCGGGGCCGAACGCGCCGAACGCCTTCATCCCGCCAAGGAAGAGCACCACGATGATGGCGCCCAGGAGCAGGAGGACGAAAAGGCCGGAGGCCAGCGCCACGCCGGCGAAGATGGCGTCTCCGGGACTGGAGGCGACACGTTTTGGTCTGCTTACGGTCGCGGCCTGCTGCACTGCGTTGTCCTGATCAGCGTTAACCGGGGCTGGGTTTCCTCCCGGCTGGTGTCCTTGTGGCGCGGGATCGTCCTGGGGGACGGCAGCCTGAGGGGATGGTTTTGGTCAGTCGATCGGCTTGCCGTCCGGGCTGAGGACCTGGGCGTGCCAAGCGCCGCGGACGGCGGCCTTCACCGGTTCGGGCAGCGCGACATACTCCAGGCTGGTTGCCGACGCGTCGCCGCTCTTGTACGCCCAGTCGAAGAACTTCATGACCGCGGCGGAGCGGGCGGGGTCTTTCGGGTCTTTCGGAAGCTCGATGAACGTGGCGGATTCGATGGGCCAGCTTTTGTCGCCGGGCTGGTTGATCAGGTCCACCGCGAAGTTCCTGGCGTTGGTCCAGTCGCCGTTGGCGGCGGCGGCCTGGAAGGATTCCATGGTGGGGCTGACGAATTTGCCGGCCTTGTTGCGGAGCTGCGCGGTGACCAGGTGGTTCTGGCTGGCGTAGGCGTACTCGACGTAGCCGATGCCGCCGCGCGTGTTGTGGACGGTGGCGGCGACGCCGTCATTGCCCTTGGCGCCGGCGCCGGCGGGCCATTTGACGCTGGTGTTCGCGCCGACCTTTGCCTTCCAGGTCGGGCTGACGGCGGACAGGTAGGACGTGTAGACGTAGCTGGTGCCTGATCCGTCCGCGCGGTAGACGGGGGCGACGGCCAGGTTCGGCAGGGTGACGCCGGGGTTGGCCTCCGTCAGCTTGGGGTCGTTCCATTTGGTGATGACGCCCTCGTAGATGTCGGCCAGAAGCTCGCCGGGCAGCTTGAGCTGGTTGATCTCGACGCCGGGCACGTTCACGATCACCACGACCGACCCCATGACCGTCGGGAACTGGAGCAGCTTGCCGGAGGCCAGCTTGTCCGCTGGCATCCGGGCGGGGGGCGCCCCGCAAGACCCCGGGGGGGGG
>CAXTXZ010000173.1:7339-7484 GCA_964248015.1 uncultured Rhodopila sp.
ACGCGCCGAAATCCACGGTGCGCTGCAGGATCTGGTTCTGCCCGCCGCCGGAGCCGATGGCCTGGTAGTTCAGTTCGATGCCGACGGCGGCTTTCGCCTGCTCGCCCCATTTGGTGTAGACGGGGGCGGGAAACGTTGCGCCGGC
>CAXTXZ010000174.1:0-7436 GCA_964248015.1 uncultured Rhodopila sp.
GGGCGCATGGGATAATGTGACGGCTTGTCGACGTGAGGTTCCCCATGCGTGATTTCCACTTCCCGGGTCGCAGCCCGGTTTATGCTACTCACGGGATGGCGGCAACGTCGATGCCCGCCGCGACCCTGACCGCGCTGGACGTGTTGCGTGCTGGCGGCAATGCCCTGGACGCGGCCGTTGCGGCCGTTGCGGTGCTGTGCGTGATCGAGCCGCAATCAACCGGCATCGGCGGCGACTGCTTCTGCCTGTATGCGCCGGCCGGGGCAGGCAAGGTGCATGCGCTGAATGGCTCCGGCCGAGCGCCAGCGGCGGCGAACATCGACTGGTTCGAAAGCCGCCAGATCCGCGCGCTGGAGAACACCTCGGCGCATTCCGTGACCGTCCCCGGCGCGGTGGATGCGTGGGAGACGTTGCTCAAGGCGCATGGCCGCAAGGGTCTTGACGAGGTCCTGCAACCCGCCATCCGCTTCGCCGAGGAAGGCTGGCCGGTGCATCCCAAGGTGTCCTGGGACTGGAAGCGCGCGGAGGAGAAGCTGCGCAAGGGCGGCTCCACGCCCTTCCTGCCCGGCGGATCAGCCCCGAACGCAGGCGACATCTTTCGCCAGCCCGCCCTGGCCGAAACCCTGCGCGCCATCGCTCGGCACGGCGCAAAGGCCTTCTACGAGGGCCCGGTTGCCGCCGACATGGCGGCGACGCTGCGCGAGCATGGCGGCCTGCACACGGAAGAAGACTTCGCCCGAGGGCTGCGCAACGCCGAGTTCGTCGATCCGATCACGCTGAACTGGCGCGGCTACGACGTCTACCAGTGCCCGCCGAACGGCCAGGGCCTGCTGGTGCTGATGATCCTGGGAATGCTGGGCGGCCTGCCGTCCGCGCCCGACGGCGCCTCTGGCATCATCCGCGCGCAACGGCATATCGAGGCGGCGCGCCTGGCCTACCGCGACCGGGACGCTTTTGTCGCCGATCCTGGCGCGGTCGATGTTCCCGTCAAGAAACTGCTCAGCCCTGAGTACCTGGCGTCCATGCGCGCCCTGATCAGCGACACAAAGGCGATGCCTGACCTGCCGCTGCCCGGCGAGGCCATGCTGCCGCCGCACAAGGACACGGTTTACCTCTGCGTCGTGGACAAGGACGGCAACGCCTGCAGTTTCATCAACTCCTTGTTCGAGGGCTTCGGCAGCGGCATCCTGGCGCACAAATCCGGCGTGATGCTGCAGAACCGAGGCTTCGGCTTCCGCGTGGAGCGTGGGCATCCCAACTGCATCGCCGGCGGCAAGCGCCCGATGCACACAATCATTCCAGGCATGCTGATGCAGAACGGCCGTGCCGTGATGCCATACGGGGTGATGGGCGGGCATTACCAGCCGATGGGGCAATCCTGGTTCCTGTCCAACTTCCTGGAGTACGGCCTGGACATCCAGGAGGCGATCGACTTGCCTCGGATGTTCCCGTACCGCGGCAAGCTGCAAGTGGAACGCGGGGTTCCAGCCGCCACGGTCAAGGCGCTGGAGGCAATGGGCCACGTCACCGAACCGGTCGAGCGGCCACACGGCGGCGGGCAGGCGATCTGGATCGACCATCGGCGCGGCTGCCTTGTCGCCGGCTCCGAGCCCAGGAAGGACGGCTTGGCGCTGGGCTACTAGCCGTGGAACCGTGCGACCTGACGGCTGTCGAGGCAAGGCGGCTGATCGGCGCGAAGGCCCTGTCGGCGTCGGAGCTTCTGGCAAGCTGCATCAACCGGATCGAGGCAGTGGACCCCGCCGTCAACGCCATGGTGGCGCGCGATTTTGACCGGGCGAAGCGGACGGCGCGTGAGGCCGATGCGGCGGTCACCCGAGGCGACGCGTTGCCGCCGCTGCATGGGCTGCCCATCGGCATCAAGGATCTGATCGCGGCGGCGGGCATGCCCTCGACCTCCGGCAGCGTTTTGTTTCGTGACCATGTTCCGGCGCAGGACGACCCTCTGGTGGCGCGCCTGCGCCGAGCCGGCGCCAACGTGGTCGGCAAGACGAACACCCCGGAGTTCGGAGCCGGCGCCAACACGCGCAACGCGGTGTATGGCGCGACGGGCAACCCGTTTGATCCGGCGAAATCCTGCGCCGGGTCATCCGGCGGATCGGCCGTTGCCCTGGCGACCGGCATGGCGCCCTTGTGCCAGGGTTCCGACACCGGTGGATCGTTGCGCAACCCGGCGGCGTTCTGCGGCATCGTGGGCTTTCGCCCGACGCCCGGGCTGGTGCCCGCCGGGGCGCGCGGCATTGGATGGAGCGGCCTGCCTGTCCTGGGCCCGATGGCGCGGACGGTGGCGGACACCTGCCTGCTGCTGGGATCGATGGCCAGCGACGACGCCTATGACCCGCTGGCGACAACGATTCACGGCCGCGTGGCGCGGACCGCGCATGAGTTCACGCCGCCCGCGCCGCTCGACCTGTCAGGGCTGCGCGTGGCGGTCACTCCCGATTTCGGCTTCGCGCCCACGGAACGCCATGTTCGCGACGTGTTCGCCGAGAAGGTCGGCTTGTTCCGGCATGTCTTCGCGCGGGCCGAGGACGATACGCCCGACTGTTCCGGCACCGATGAGTCGTTCGAGGTGCTGCGGGCCTTGGGCTTCATCGCCGCTCACGCCGAGAAGGTGCGGGTTTCACCGGACAAGGTGGGGCCGAATGTCCATGCCAACGTAGCCGAGGGATTGCGCTATTCAGCCGAGGACGTAGCGCGGGCGATGACGATGCAGACCGTGATCTACCGGCGGTGGCAGTCATTCTTCGCCCATTACGACGTCATAGTGACGCCGTCCATCACCATCAGCCCGCGCTCATGGCGGGAGCTTTATCCCGCATCGATCGACGGCATGCCGACGCGCACCTATTTCCACTGGCTGGCGATGGCTTACGCGGTGACGCTGGTGGGGCATCCGGCGGTGTCGCTGCCGGTTGGGTTGGACCACGCCGGGATGCCGTTCGGGTTGCAGGTCGTCGGCCCTCGCGGCGGGGACGCCCTGGTGCTGCGCGTCGCCGCGCAACTGGAGGCGCTGCTGGCCGGGGATGTTCGGACCGCTCGGCCGGCGCCCGATGTGGCGGCGTTGCAGGCAGCCGCGGCGATCAGCGGAATGGACGGTTTCCTCGGATTCGACTGAGAAGCCTTGCAAGCGGTCGCAAGCCATCCATATACCATCCATGTGGATGGTATGCAGATGGCGCTGAACAAACTGCCAGAGAGTGAGAAGATCACGATCAACCTGGGTTTCGTTGACCTGGGACAGGTCGACCTGATGGTGCGGGACGGGTTCTATTCGAACCGCACGGACTTCATCCGCACCGCGATCCGCAACCAGCTTGACCGGCACGCGGACGTGGTGCGCCAATCGGTGGCGCGCAAGACGCTGGACCTGGGGCTATGTCACTACAGCCGTCATGACCTGGAGGCAGCGCGTGAGCGCGGCGAGAGACTGGAGATCCATGTCCTGGGACTGGCCACCATCGCGCCGGACGTGAGTGCCGATTTGGCGCGCCAGGCAATAGCATCGGTCACCGTGCTGGGGGCGTTGCACGCCACATCCGAGGTCCGTGCGGCGCTGGCTGACCGGATGCGCTGAGCCGCTTTGCTGGGTCAATGTGCCCGCATGGCGGCAAGTGAACGCGGCTCGCGATGCCTATACTGTTTCTTCTGTAATGAAATACCTAGATCTTTCATGACAGCATCAATCAAATTAATTGAAAGTAATCACCATGAAGATCGACTTGTCGCAAGCCATGGGCCTGTTGCGCGGTGGCAAGCTGGCGGAGGCAACGGCGGCGCTGCAACGCCGGCTTGGCGGCGCGGCGGGGCTGAGCCAGTCCGTGCCGTCATGGCTTGACGGGCAGGCGCGCGCGGAAGGCTTGCCGCAGCCCTTCCCCAGCGAGGGCTGGCGCAAGGAACACCGGAAGCCACGGCCTGACAACCTGGAACACGCTGGGAGTTTCTTGTCGAAGGCCTTCAACAGCAGCGCGGGAAGCCGTCCCTACAAGTTGTATGTTCCCACCGGTTACCACGGGCAGCCTGTGCCTCTGGTCGTGATGCTGCATGGCTGCACGCAGTCGCCTGACGATTTCGCCGCTGGAACGCGGATGAACGAAGCAGGGGAGGCGCATGCCTGCCTTATCGCTTATCCGGCCCAGACGAGCGCAGCGAACATGCAGAAGTGCTGGAACTGGTTCAATCCTGGTGACCAGCGGCGTGATGGCGGCGAACCCGCGCTGATTGCTGGCATCACCCGCGCCATCATGGCCGAGTATGCGGTTGATCCGGCGCGCGTCTATGTGGCCGGGCTGTCGGCGGGTGGCGCCGCCGCGGCGATCATGGGGGATGCCTATCCCGATCTTTACGCGGCGATCGGCGTTCACTCGGGCCTTGCCTGTGGCGCCGCGCGCGACATGCAGTCCGCCTTCGCGGTCATGCAAGCCGGCGGACCTGGGGTTGCGCATCCCTCCGGGCAGCGCATGGTGCCGGCGATCGTCTTTCACGGCGACCGTGACAAGACGGTGAATGCTCGGAACGCTGATGCCGTCGTTACTCAATCAACGCAAGGCCAAGGGTTGCGGACAGTGACTGAGAACAGCGACGAGGCGGGTGGGCATGCCTACACAAAGACGATTTACAAGAATGCGAAGGGCGAGGTGGTCACCGAAAAATGGCTTGTCCGTGGCGCAGGCCATGCCTGGTTTGGCGGTTCGCCGGCTGGGTCATACACTGATCCGCAGGGTCCGGATGCGACAAGCGAAATGATGCGGTTTTTCCTGGAGCACAGGCGCGGCGCCTGAGGGAGCCAGGACACGCAGGCTCAGCCTGGGCCTGTCAGCGCATGGCGCCGGCCGCACGGCCCAGGCCCATGCTTGCTGTGCCGTGACGGTCATGCCTTCGACGCAGCTCAGATCTCGCATCCGTCGATGCGAATGCCGGATGCGAGCAATCGCGCGGCCGGAGCGCAAAGCATGTTGAGCTGGTCGATTGGAAAAAACCGGTAGTTCGCATGGGCGAAGCTCGCCTTGATCTCATTGATATCGACTTTCCAATATTCCACCCAACACCAGGGCGCGAAGTCGCGAATGACCCTTCTCGCCCCACGCAGCACCTCCAGTTCCATGCCTTCCACATCAATCTTGAGGAAATCAAGCCGCGGCAGACGCAAATCATCAATAGCGACCACAGGCACGTCTTCCCGCGACGAGCTTGTGACCGGGTCAACCAGGCTGTACAAACCAAAGTCCTGGGGAATGCTGTAATTGGGCTGGCCGGCGCTTACAGTGTCCGCTGAGCTGCCCAAGGCTTTGTTATGGGCATGAAGGTTGTCAAGGTCGTTCAGGGCGGCGCTGCCACAAAGCGCATAGAACATCATGCGTTGCACTTCGAAGGCATGCACCACGCCCCCTTTGGCTTTAATTTCTTGCGCGATGGGTATGCTCACCAACCCGATGTTTGCCCCTGCGTCAACGATCACGCTCTTTTCGGGCAATGAACGCACAATGGAAAGGATTTTTGCCAATTCCGACTCAATATGAGGATAGCCTGTCTTGATCAAGGCCTCCGCTTGGTAAGCGCAATGCCTGTTGACAACTATTTTCCCATACACGGAGTCAATGACAGCGAAGTTGTTCACTATGTTGATCATGCCGTTCCCATTACATCCAATGACATGGCGTCTTGCCAGCGACAAATTCCAGAACTCAACGACTCGCCAGTTTGGGCTGCGCTAAAGCGGCAAGGTCTGCCGCGATGCGGTCCACGACGTCTGACCAGTCCTGTCCAGGCTGCTTCTGTCGGTACAGGCGCATGCTGGGGTACCAGGCCGTATCGGTTCGGTCGAGCAACCAGGGAAAATGCGGCGCGAAAGGTATCATGGCCCAACTTGGCAAGCCCAGCGCGCCCGCCAGATGCAGCGGCGCGGTGCATGAGCTGATGACCAGGTCCAACCCGGCCATGATGGCGGCGGTATCCGCTAAATCGGCGACATCCTTGCCCAAATCGACGACATTGGGCGGCCAGCGGCGCGTGTCGCAATCCTCTCGTCCAGGCCCCACTTGCAGGACAACAAAGCTTGCGCCCGGCACCGAGAAAAGCCGCGTCACGCTGGCCAGGCCCGGCGACCGGAAACGATCCCCTTTCGTCACGGGATTGCCAGCCCAGACAATGCCCACCCGCGGCCCGCTGAAGTCCCCTCTCCTGTCCCACCGCTTCCGTTCGGCTGGATCGACGTGCAAGTAGGGCACCGCCGCCGGTATGCTATCAAGCTTGGTCGCAAACGCCAGCGGCAGGCTCATCAGCGGGCACTGGACGTCAAAGGCCGGCAGAGGCTCCCTCGCCGAGACGATCGTTAATCCCTCGATCATTTCCAGCAACCGGCGCACGGGCGAGTTGATGGCGACGATCACCCGCCCCGCGCGGCGCGCCACCATCGGCAAGTAACGAGCGAACTGGATGATGTCGCCAAAGCCTTGTTCGGTGTGGACCAGTATCGTCTTGCCGCTGATGTCCTCACCGGCCCACAAAGGCTTGGAAGCATCGCCAAGCAGATCCCTGGCCCACGCGAAGTCCGGCAGTTTCATGCGCCACTCATATTCCAGCCAACCGGCCTCCAGATCGCCCTGCAACAGCAGGATATGCGCAAGGTGGAAGTGATACTCCGCCGAGTTGGGACATAGGGCGATCGCCTGCCGTGCTGCGAACGCCGCCTCGGGCAGTTGGTTGGTTGCCTTCAGCGCGTGACTGAGATTGAAATGGCCAGCCGGAAGCGTGGCGTCCAGGCTGACGGCTTGACGGCACAGGGTTATTGCTTCCTCCAACGCGCCCAACCCAGCCATCGCGCCTCCCAGGCTTGCATGGACAATGGCGTTCCGTGGCTGCAGCGCGATGGCCTGGCGGCATGACGCCAAGGCGTCCTGGTATTGGCCGAGGTTCAGCAATGCCGTTCCCAGGTTGGCATGCGCCATGGCGTTGCGCGGATCAAGCGCCACGGCGCGCCGGCTGGCCGTCATCGCGGCATCCCACGCTTTCTGCTCCAACAGCGCCGCGCCAAGGTTCAGATGGATGTTGGCATTGTCCGGCTGGCGCTCCATGCCGGCGCGATACGCGCTGATCGCCTCCTCGATCCGGCCAAGGTCCTGCAAGGCTTTGCCCAGGTTGCCGTATGCCATGGCATTGCCAGGATCGATCGCAATGGCCTGCCTGTACAGCGCCGCGGCCTCTTCTCGTTGGCCAAGGCTCAGGACCACCGTTCCCAGGTTTATGTAGGCATTGACAAAGTCGGGTTGGCTGGCGATCGCCTGCCGGTAGGCGCTGATGGCCTCCGGCAACCTGCCTTGTGCGAAGCAAAGCATGCCAGAACTGTAGCTGGCGACCGCATGGCCTGGCTGCAAGGCAAGGATCGAGCGATAAAGCTTCTCCGCCTCGGCCATCCGGCC
>CAXTXZ010000175.1:0-2027 GCA_964248015.1 uncultured Rhodopila sp.
CGCGTCGCCTCGATCTCGGCGTTGCTGATCAGCCAGGACGGCCGCAACGGCGGCACGCCATCATCCTCGTAGTGCCCGTGCGCCAAGGCCACATGCCACCGCGCGGTCCGCGCCGTGGGCGTCCGCAGCGGCGCCATGTTGTTGTAATCGACATGCGCATGCCCCCAGACCTCCAGGTCATGCTCCGGATAATGCACCGACAGGCCGTGCGTCACGCCGATGATCGCCACATGCCCCAACTGGTTCAGCCCGCCGCGCAGCCAGACCGAGTCGGGCGTGACCGGGTCATGGTTTCCCGGCAGGACGATCACCGGCCTCGCGGCATCCCGCAGCATGGCGACGCATTGCGCGACGATGCCTGGCGATTGCCGGTTGCTGTCGAAGATATCGCCCACCAGCAGCACATAATCGGCCTTCGCTGCTTTCGCGGCGCCCAGCACGACACGCAGGCCGGTTGTGCCGTCCTCGCCATACGGTCCCTGATGCGGGTCATCGTCCACATGAAGGTCGGAACTATGCACAAGCACGATGTCTGAAGCCAATGTCCCGACCCATTCTGTTGCGGCGCAACATCAGACCGGTCCGCCTCGCGCGCGTCAACCGCGATTGGCGCAAACCGTCCGCCCGCGCTAGGCTGTGCCCCAACGAAAACCTCGTTGGAGACAGCCGCCATGATCGACCTGCATTACTGGCCAACCCCCAATGGCAAGAAGGTGACCATCCTGCTTGAGGAAGCCGCGATCCCCTACACCATCGTGCCCGTCAACATCGGCCGCGGCGACCAGTTCAGCGCGGACTTCCTGAAGATGAACCCCAACCACCGCATGCCGGTGATGGTCGACCGCGCCCCGGCCGCCGGCGGGGAGCCGATCGTCGTCTTCGAATCCGGCGCCATCATGATGTACCTGGCCGAGAAAGCCGGCCGCTTCTTTCCGCAGGACATGCGCGGCAAATACGCCGTGACGCAATGGCTGATCTGGCAGATGGCCAACCAAGGCCCGAAGTCGGGCGAGTGCGGCCACTTCCGCCGCCTCGGCGACAAGCAGGGCGACCAGTCATACGCCGTCCGCCGCTTCACCGACGAGGTCAACCGGCTCTATGGCGTGCTCAACAACCGGCTTTACGAGAGCAAGTACCTGGCCGGCGACACGTACGGCATCGCCGACATGATCAGCTACCCATGGACTGTGAACTGGCAGGCGCAGGGCCAGGACATCGAGGAGTTCCCCTACTTCAAGCGCTGGGCCGAGGAACTCGCCGCCCGTCCCGCCGTGCAACGCGGCATGGCCGTTGGCGCCGATCTGTCCGAGGATGCCTCCAAGCTTCCCGCCGAGGAACAGGAACGCAGGGCCAAGATCATGTACAACCAGCGCGCCCGGCCCGTTCCAGCGCAGGCATGACGGGAGAACGGCATCATGGCCGAGGTGGAATGCTTCTTCGACTGCTCCAGCCCCTGGACCTATTTCGCTTTTGAATCCCTGCTGCGCATGCAGGACGAGATTGGCGTCACCATGCAGTGGCGTCCGTTCCTCGTTGGCGGCGTGTTCAATGCCGTGAACCCCAGTGTCTACAATTCCCGCGATGCGCCGGTTCCGGCCAAATCCGCTTATGGCAAGAAGGACCAACAGGACTGGGCGCGTTTCCTTGGGCTGCCGATCCACTACCGTCCCACCGTGTTCCCGGTGAACAGCGTCAAGGCCATGCGCGCCTGCATTGTCCTGGAGTCCGAAGGCAAGCTGGTTCCATTTGCCCGTGCCGCCTTCAAAGCCTACTGGACGGACGACAAGGACATCTCGCAACTGCCGGTCCTAGCCGAGATCTGCGCCAGCCTTGGCATTGAATCCGCAAGTGTTTTCAGCGCCATCGAACAGCAGCCGGTCAAGGATATCCTGCGCGCCAACACGCAGGAGGCCATCAGCCGCGGCAGCTTTGGCTCGCCTACGATGTTCGTCGGCGGTGACGACATGTATTTTGGCAATGACCGCATGCCGCTGCTGAAGGACGCGGTGCTGCGTCGGAGAGGCTAG
>CAXTXZ010000175.1:2127-7408 GCA_964248015.1 uncultured Rhodopila sp.
AGGCAGCGGATTGAGCAATCCACTGCCTCTGTCAAGCCAGTGCTACCCAACTGTTAAAGACTGGGTTCCACTGTTGTAAAGGCCGAGATTAGCGTTGGAGGCAGCAACGTTGTCGTAGCTGGCGCCAGTGACATAAAGATTGCGGTCAGCCGAGGGCGTCCCGCCCCAGGCGTCGTTCAGGTAGTCCACGGAAACCTGATGAGGGCCTGCTCCCCAGTTCCCATTAAGCGTCACCGCCTGGGACTGGCCGGCCGCATGGGACGCCGTCGCCGTTAGGATGCCACCGACTTGCTGGCCGTCGACCGAGACAGTGTATTGAGCGTCTCCCGCCCAGGCATCCTCGGAGACGTTCAAGACAAGCGTGTCGGGCTGCCCCGTCGGCGTCGTGGAATTGCCGCTGCTGGCTGGCGTGCCGGAGGCTTGGGTTGTGGCGGGCGCCACGAAGGCCATTCCGCTGCTTGTCGATCCGGCGGACAAGCTTCCTGGCGTGATCGCGATATTGCCGCCGCCGGCGGCTGCCCCGTCGGTGGCGAACAGTCCCGAAGTCGCGTCCGTGGCCGAGGAATTGGAACCGGCCGTGACCGTGAAACTGACTGAACCATCACCTCCCTGCTCCCAGGGCGCACCGGAGGCAGGCGCGCCACCATTCAGGCTTGCGCCCATGACATAGAGATTGCGATCCTCGGTATCGATCGCCCACAGCGTTCCAGGCGGCAGGCCGGCGATGCCGTAGGGGTAATAGCCCCCAACATAGTCGTTCGTGAAAGTGACGGTGACGGTATGCTGCCCGCCTCCGAAATTGCCGTGGACATCGAACTCCTGCGATTGACCCTGGTTGAACACCGCTGTGGTCGTCTGTGTTCCGCCAATCTGCCGCCCATCGACCGCTATGGCGAACTGCGCATCGCCTTGATACGGGTCCTCCGCCATGTTCAGCACCAGCGTGTCGGCCCCGCTGCCGACCGACACCGGCCCAGGCGTGGTGGTCGGTGTCGAGGAGGCGCCCGCCGGGACCGGCGTTGTGTCGTTCACACGGTAAACGACATTGCCGTAGTAGGGGACCGAGGTCGAGTTCGGCGGAACCTCCGGCGACACATAGAGCGGAGATTCCGAGTTTGAGACAGTCTGCCCGTCGTAGGTGATCCCCTCGACGTAGGCGTTGCGATCTCCGGTCGCGTCAGGCCAGATGAAGTTGTTGTTGAACGTCACGGTGACGTCGTGCGGTCCGGGGGCGAAATTGCCCGCGAAAGTGAATGCTTCCGTCTGCCCCGCCGCGTGTGACGCCGTGATGGCCTGCGGGCCGCCTATCTGCTGGCCATCGACGTTGAGCGTGAACGTCGCGTCTTCGCCCAGATCCGGGTCCTCTGACATGCTCAGCGTAATTGTGTCTGATCCGGAACCAATATAGTTTGAATTGCTCGTTGATCCTGACATCAAGTTTCCCATTCCGTTGGATATGAAACCAAAATGCTCAGCGCCGAGCGATCTTGGCCTATCAGCGGCTGGGGGCTGTTACAACAGGCGCGCGGGGTAATTGGGCGTTATGCCCCTATTTCGCTGTTTTGGCACAGCGTATAAACGAACTAGTAAAGACTATTATCCTAATTTGACGCAGAATAATCAAACGCGCCGGTGCCGTTTCGGAACAGGTTAGATCGCCTCGGCTGACAAACGACGCGGCGTGCAGCAGGCGCAGCCACCTGAATGCGTCCGCGCCGGCGCCACGCCGACATCCGCCTGCACCGCGCCGCTACCCAAGGCGGGCGCTGTCAACAGCCGGGGCGCTTGCCGCTCACAATCTGGGCAAGGTTGCGGTTGGTCAAATTCGGCCATCGGCCGCACCTCGGTAAAGGGTCCGCAATCAGGGCATTCATAGTCATAGGCCGGCATCAAAACCTCCTGTCAGGCGCAATCATTCGTGGCCGCGTCAGCTTCAGACAATGTGTTCCGAACCATGGATGGCGGAGCCTGATCAATTCGATCACGCTTTCCGGCCCATCTTGCCATTTCTTGTGGCAAAGGGCCATCCGCCAGCCGCGGTCACGGACCGTGAACAGGGTTGCCGACCTGCGGAACCGACGCCATGTTGCGTGGCACAATGCCTTGGAGGATCCACGCATGAATGGCCAGGTTGACCTGACGCAGTTCGCCGAGGAAAAATACGCTGTTGGTCAGCCGGTCCCGCGCAAGGAAGATCCCGTGCTGTTGCGGGGGGAGGGGCGGTATGCCGACGACCTCAACCAGCCGAACCAGGCGTACGCGGTCATGGTTCGCGCCAGCTTTGCCCACGGCATCATTCGTTCGATTGACACGGCAGCGGCTAAAGCCATGCCCGGAGTTCTGGCCGTACTGACGGGCCAGGACCTGATCGACGCCGGATTGGGCAACATGCCGTCAGGGATGTCCTTCAAGATGAAGGACGGCAGCGACATGCCGAAGCCGACCCAGCCCATCCTGACAACGGACAAGGTGCGCTTCGCCGGCGATCCCTACGCGGTTGTCGTGGCGCTCACGGTCAAGCAGGCCAGGGATGCCGCGGAAGCCGTCATGGCCGACATAGACATCCTGCCCGCCGTGACGGAAGCCGCCGACGCCGCCGCCCCCGGTTCGCCACTGGTGCATGACGCGACGCCCGGCAACGTCATCCTGGACTTCCAGCATGGCGACCCGGCCGCCGTGGCCGCCGCTTTCGCCAGCGCCGCCCACGTCACCCGCTTGAAAATCCGCAACAGCCGCGTTGTTGTCTGCCCAATGGAGCCTCGGTCCGCCATCGGCGAATACGACGCGCAAGCGGATCGTTGGGTGCTGCGCCTCGGCTGCCAGGGCGTCTTCAACATGCGCCAGTTGCTGATGGGTCCGTTGAAGGCTCCGGTGGAGAAGATCCGCGTGCTGACCGGCAATGTCGGCGGATCGTTCGGCATGAAGTCCTCCTGTTACCCGGAATACCCCGCCATCCTTTACGCCGCCCGCCTGCTCGGCCGCCCCGTGAAATGGACCGATGAACGTGGTGAAAGCTTCTTGAGCGACAGCCATGGCCGCGATCACGAAATGGAGCAGGAAATTGCGCTCGACGCGTCGGGCAAGATCACCGCCCTGCGGGTGACCGGCTACGGCAACATCGGCGCCTACCTGTCGAACGGCACGGTCCTGCAGCCCACCGGCAACATTGTCCGCAACACGATCGGCGTCTATGCGACCCCGCTGCAGCAGGTGACCGCGAAAGCGGTGTTCACCAACACCAGCCCCGTCGGGCCTTACCGAGGCGCCGGCCGCCCCGAAGGCAACTACTACATTGAACGCCTGCTCGACACCGCGGCGCGCGAGATGGGCATCGACCGCATTGAAATCCGTCGTCGCAACCACATCCAGCCCGACGCCTTTCCATACAAGACCCCCGCCGGCACAACCTACGACAGCGGTGATTTCCCGATGGTCCTGGACAAGGCCCTGGCGCTCGCCGACTGGGACGGGTTTGCCGCGCGCAAGAGGGAAAGCGCCGAGAGGGGCAAGCTGCGCGGCATTGGCATTGGCCAGTACCTTGAGGTGACCGGCCCGCCGGCGCCCGAGATGGGCGGCATCCGCTTTGAAGCTGACGGCACGGTGACGATCATCACCGGCACGCTGGATTACGGCCAGGGCCATGCCTCGCCTTTCGCCCAGGTGCTGTCGTCTCGCCTCGGCATCCCATTCGAGAAGATCAACCTGTTGCAAGGCGACTCTGATGAACTGCTGGCAGGCGGCGGCACGGGTGGGTCGAAATCGCTGATGGCCAGCGGCACCGCGATCATTGAGGGCGCCGAAAAGGTCCGGGAGGCTGGCACGAAGATCGCCGCTCATGTGCTGGAAGCCGCCGAGGCCGACATCGAGTTCGAGATCATTCGCGGCGACCAGAACAAAGGGGGCGGCCAGTTCCGCATCGCCGGCACGGACCGCGCCGTCGGCCTGATGGACCTCGCCGAGAAACTTCGCTCCGGCGACATCAAGCTGCCCGAGTGTGTCCCGGCGACCCTGTCGGTTTCCCATGTCGCCGAGGGCCCGCCGTTTGCTTATCCAAACGGTTGCCACGTTGCCGAGGTCGAGGTTGACCCAGAGACCGGGGTGTCCGAGGTTGTCCGCTACTGCATGGTTGGTGATTTTGGCGTCATTGTGAACCCTCTGCTGGTCGAGGGCCAATCGCATGGCGGCGTCGTCCAGGGCATAGGCCAATGCTTCCTGGAACATGTCGTTTATGACGAATCAGGCCAGCCGCTGACTGGTTCCTATATGGATTACGCGCTGCCGCGGGCCAATGACACGCCGTTCTTTACCTTCGGCTCTTATCCGGTGCCGGCGAAGACCAACTTGCTGGGCTCGAAAGGCTGTGGCGAGGCAGGATGCGCTGGAGCATTGCCGGCGGTAATGAACGCCCTGGTTGATGCTTTGGCGGTGTATGGCATAACCCATATTGACATGCCCGCAACCCCGCGTCGCGTTTGGGAAGCTATTTCAGCCGCGAGGTGATCGACATCTGCTGCATGGGTCATCGTCGCTGCCTAAGGGATCAGGTTGGCGACGATAGCTGAACGGCACGGCCTGTTTGCGACCGTGGTTGAAACATGCGGCTTAACACGCCAGCGCCAACCAATGAACCTGATTGAAAGCTGCTTCAATTAAAGCAGGGAGCACGATCGTGGCCCGTTTAGCTCGCCATTTCCAGAACAGGCGACGCCAGGCTCGGTGTCTCACGCGCCGCGAGAGTCTGCCTGACCCGGTGCAGCAGGGCTGAGTGATCAGCGTCCGACACATTATCACTGCGCATGACGAGCTGGACCAAAGGGTCCCTCAACAATGTCGCCAGTGTAAGTGTGCTGATCGTCGTTGTGCACATCACCCGTCACCATTCCCGTTAAGCATTACAAGCAGTGTAGCTTGTCGCCAATGTCCAGTGTGAAAATGAATTATGTCTTAACGTTGCCCCTGTGACGGATTCTTTCAAAGGTCCCCGATGCATCGTTGTGGGATAGTGGCATATCCGCATCAGCCTACGCCATTGCGGATGTCGACAACGGGCAATTTTAACGGAGACCTATAGGGAATTGAACAGCCGCATGCCGCATTATGAAAAGGGGGAAGATAGTGCTGCCGGCTATATTGATCAGATTGCCTATTCGATCTGTTGGCTGGGCACGGCTGTCGCGGCGGCACAGGTGCATGGCCTTGCAGGGAACGGGTGAAACCGGCCGTCAAAGCTTTCTCCGCCTCCGGAACGTCAGAAACTTTTGTTCGTCCGGCAGCAAGCGGA
>CAXTXZ010000176.1:0-7360 GCA_964248015.1 uncultured Rhodopila sp.
GTCAACAGAAGGATGCAGTCGCATGACCCTGAAACTTGGCTACAAGGCGTCGGCGGAGCAGTTCGCGCCCCGCCAGTTGCTGGATTTCTCCGTCCTGGCGGAGCAGTCGGGCTTTGACACCGTGTTTGTCAGCGATCATTTCCAGCCGTGGAAGCACACCGATGGCCATGCGCCGTCCGCGCTGGTCTGGCTTGGCGCGCTGGGCGCGAGCACGCGGCGGATCGTCATGGGCACCAGCGTGCTGACGCCGACCTTCCGGTACCATCCCTCGGTGGTCGCGCAGGCGTTCGGCACGCTGGGGTCGATGTATCCCGGACGCGTCATCCTGGGCGTCGGCACCGGCGAGGGGCTGAACGAGGTGCCCTCCACCGGCATGGTCTGGCCCGAAATGAAGGAGCGGTTCGGCCGCATGCGCGAGGCGATCAGCCTGATCCGCAAGCTGTGGTCGGAAGACAACCTGACGTTCGAGGGCGAGTACTACAAGACCCAGGGCGCGACGATCTACGACAAGCCGGGGCAGCCATTGCCGATCTATGTCGCCGGTGCGGGGCCTCAGGTGGCGAAGTACGCTGGACGGATGGTGGATGGCTTCATCTGCACCAGCGGCAAGAAGTGGGACCTTTACACTGGGGCGCTGCTGCCGAACGTGGCCGAGGGGCTGGCGCTGTCGTCCAAGCCGAAGCCGGATTACGACCGGATGATCGAGATGAAGGTGTCGTTCGACACCGACAGGCAGCGGGCGCTGGAGGACACGCGCATCTGGGCGGCGCTGGCGCTGACGCCCGAGGAGAAGATGACGGTGCATGACCCCAAGGAGATGGAGCGCCTGGCGGACGCGCTGCCGGTCGAGCGGGCGGCCAGCCGCTGGATCGTGTCCTCCGACGTCGATGAGCACATCGAGAAGATCAAGCCGTATATCGACATGGGCTTCCGGCATCTGGTGTTCCATGCGCCCGGCAACGACCAGGCGCGGTTCCTGAAGCTGTACGGCGAGATGGTGCTGCCGAAACTGCGCGCCCGCTTCGGGTGACATGACCGCCCGCCTGGAGCTTTTCGCGGTTCCCGGCCTGCCGATGGTGCGGGCGGGGGACGATCTGGCGGCTCTTATCCTCGCGGGGCTGGAGCGCGCGGGGCAGCGTTTGCGGCATCGCGACGTGGTAGTGATCGCGCAGAAAATCGTCTCCAAGGCCGAGGGGCGCGTTGTCGACCTGGCGGATGTCGTGCCGTCGCCAGAGGCGGCGGCGCTGGCGGCGCGGGTCGGCAAGGACCCCCGGATCGTCGAGGTGGTGCTGTCCGAGTCCGTCAAAGTGGTGCGCAGTCGGCCGAACCTGATGATCATGCAGCACCGGCTGGGGTTCGTGATGGCCAACGCGGGCGTGGACCAGTCGAACGTGGCGGAGGCGGACGGGCGTCAGCGGGCGCTGCTGCTGCCGGTCGATCCCGACGGTTCGGCCGAAGCGATCCGCGCGGCGCTTTCGGCGCAGGCGGATGTCGGGGTGGTGATCAGCGACAGTTTCGGACGGGCGTGGCGGCGCGGCACGGCGGGGGTGGCGATCGGTTCGGCGGGGCTGCCGTCGCTGATCGACCTGCGCGGCCAGCCGGACCTGTTCGGGCGCACGCTGGAGGTCAGCGTCATCGGTTTCGCCGACGAGATCGCCTCGGCCGCGTCCTTGTTGCAGGGACAGGCGGCGGAGGCGCAACCTGTTGTCGTTGTGCGCGGGCTGACGTGGGATGCGCCGGAGTGTCCGGTCGCCGCCACCGTGCGCCCGCCTGAGGAGGATCTGTTCCGGTGATCATCGCGCTGTCCGGCGGGGTCGGGGGCGCCAAGCTGGCGCTGGGCCTGTCCCGCGTCCTGCCGCCCGAGAAGTTGCTGGTGGTGGTCAACACCGGCGATGATTTCGAGCATCTCGGTTTGTCGATCTCGCCCGATATCGACACCGTCGCCTACACGCTGGCGGGCCTGGCGAACCGCGAGCTTGGCTGGGGACGGCATGACGAAACCTGGTCGTTCATGGAAACGATGGAGGCGCTGGGCGGGGAAACCTGGTTTCGCCTCGGGGACCGCGACATGGCGCTGCACGTCGAGCGGACGCGGCGGCTGAAGCGGGGCGAAAGCCTGTCCGCCGTGACCGCCGACCTGTGCCGGCGCATGGGCGTGGCGCCCACGGTCATCCCGATGACCGACGACCCGGTGCGGACGCGGCTTCTGACCGACCTGGGATGGCTGGACTTCCAGGACTATTTCGTGCGGCGGAAATGCGAGCCGGTGGTCAGCGAGTTGCAGTTCCAGGGCGCGGGGGCGGCCAAGCCGCATCCGGCCTTCATCGCGGCGCTGGCCGATCCGGCGCTGGAGGCAGTGGTGATCTGCCCGTCGAACCCCTTCATCAGCGTCGAGCCGATCCTGGCGGTGCCGGGGGTGCGGGAGGCGCTGATGGCCTGCGCCGCGCCGATCATCGGCGTTTCCCCGATCATCGCCGGCAAGGCGGTGAAGGGGCCTACCGCGAAGATGATGACGGAACTCGGGCTGACGCCCTCGGCCGGGACGGTGGCGCAGCGTTACGCCCAGTTGCTGGACGGCTATGTGATCGACCGGCGGGACATGTCGCAGGTGGTGTCGATCGACGCCAAGGTGATGCTGGCGCAGACGCTGATGACGACGATGGAAGACCGCGAGGCGCTGGCCAAGATTGTCCTGCAAGCGGCGGACGTGCTGCGCCGGCGGCGCGGCAAGGTCGGGTTGCGGCACAGCAACGCCTCATGACCGATGTCTGGGCTGGGGTGCCGGTCAAGGGCCTGACAGGCGCCAAGTCGCGCACCGCCGCCGTCTTGTCGCCGGCGCAGCGGGCGATGCTGGCGGCGGCCATGCTGGAGGATGTCCTGACTGCGCTGGCGGGCGCGTCCCGGCTGGCTGGCATCCTGGTGAACACGGTGGACCCGGCGGCCTCGGCGCTGGCTGAACGCTTTGGCGCGCGCGTGGTGACGGATGGGGCGCTGGACGGGCACACGGGCGCCGTGCTGGGCATGGCGCGGGTGCTGGCTGCCGAGGGGAAGGGCGCCCTGCTGACGGTGCCTGGGGATATCCCGCGGGTGACGGCGGCCGAGATTGACGCGGTGGCGGCGTCTTGCCTGCCCGCGCCGTCGTTCACCATCGTGCCGGCGCATGATGAACTGGGCAGCAACGCGGTGTTGTGCGCGCCGCCGCTCGGCGTGAGGCTGCGGTTCGGTGACGACAGTTACTTCCCTCATCTGGCCGCTGCCAGGGCGGCGGGGATCGAGCCGGTGATCGTGCGGCTGCCGGGCATTGGGCTGGATATCGATCATCCGGCGGATCTTCGCAGCTTCGTGGCGGCGCGGCCCCGGATGCCGACCCGGACCCTGGCGCTGCTGGAGAGCTTCGGGTTCTGACCGCGCGGCGGCAATGGCCGTCGGTGCAACGCGACAATTCCCAGCCTTCATGGAAACGGCGAAGTCGCTCGATGCAACTGCCCTGACAGGGAGCGGAAACCCCGGCAGGTTGCCCGGAAACCGTTCTTGATGCCGCGCTTTTCGAGATTTCATCCGCTCGCGCGGCAGATCCTCGATGCGGTGCATGCCAGCACGCTCAAGATCGTATGCCAGCCTCCAAACGAAAGTGCCCATAGCCTTTCCCTGTGCTGTCCCTAAAAGGGATCTTGACCCTATTTATACAACCTTAAGTAGTGACACTGAATCTATGTTCGCGTTAAATATGTAACCTGATCAAATCATCCAGGTAATCGATCCCATGCGACACCTTGTTCTTCTGGTCGCGGCCTCCGTCAGCGCGGGCTTGTTCAGCGTTTCCGCCACGGCGCAATATGCCGCGGGGCCAGCCGTCACGGTAAACCCCGCAGTCGGCAAGCACCCGATCAGCCCGTATATCTATGGCATGGCCGAGTATGGCGTCACGCCGAAGTACCAGGCCGCCACGCGCCTGCCGGTGTTGCGCTGGGGCGGAGACGGAACCTCCCGCTACAACTGGGAGGTCGACAGCAGCAACGCCGGGTTCGACTGGTATTTCATAGGCGGCGACGGCTCGGCCAACCCGGCGCCGAGTGGGGGGCCGGATGCGTTGGTGGCCGCCGACAAGGCGACCGGGAGCGCCACCCTCCTGACCATTCCGATCATTCCCTACATCAACAACAGCGCCGCATGGTCCTGCAGCTTCCCTGTTTCGGTCTATGGCGCGCAGCAATCCACCGACCCGTACCTGTTTCCCCAGGGACAGACCTGCGGGAACAGCATCGCGAGCAACGGCACGCAGTTGCTCGACACCAACATCCCGGCCAACAACGTCGCGAACGCGCCCAGCACGCAGGCAGGGTGGGTGCAGCACCTGGTGGGGAAATTCGGCAGGGCCGCCGACGGAGGGGTGCGGTTCTACCAGTTGGACAACGAGCCGTTGGGCTGGGGCAACACGCATCGCGACATCATGCCGAACGGCGCGCCATATTCCACGATCAGCGCCCTGGGGGCGGAGTACGCCGCGGCGGTCAAGCAGCAGGATGGGTCCGCTCTTGTCCTGGGCCCATCGGACTTCACGCTGGGCGGCTGGATTGGCACGCCAAGCCAGCAGGGCAATCTTTTCGCTGGGCAATACTACTTGCAGCAAATGGCTGCCGCCGGCCACGCCAAGGGTAAGCGCCTGCTGGATTACTTCGACGAGCACTACTACTTCAATTTCACTGACGTCCCGAGCCAGCTTGCCTCGACACGCACGTTGTGGGACCCGACGTATAACGGCGGCACATGGGTGGAGCAGTGGTTCTTCGACGGGCCGATGCAACTGATCCCGCGCTTCAAGCAATGGATCGGCCAGTACTATCCGGGCACCCAGCTTGCTTTCTCGGAATACTCCATCGACAGCGGCCACAAGCTGGTCACGGATGCCATGGCGGAGGCAGACGTGCTGGGCATTTTCGGCCGGGAGGGGGTGGCCCTGGCGGCCATGTGGAACCCGCCGGCGCCGACCGACCCGATCGCGTTCAGCTTCATGCTGTTCCGGAACGTCAATGGCAAGGGGCTCGCGTTTGGCGGCACCTCGGTTCAGACCGTCAGCGACGACCAGGGCGTGGTGTCGGCTTACGGGGCCTTGCGGAGCGCGACTTCATTGACATTGGTGCTGATCAACAAGACAGCGAACGAACTGACCACGCCGGTCATGATAGAAGGCCAGACCGGCATGACGGGCGCGCTGTTCTACAGCTACAGCAACGCGGACCTGACCGCTATCCATAAGCTGGCGAATGTCGAGTTCAACGCAGGCAAGGGCAGCGTGACGTTGCCGGCGTACTCGATGAACATGCTGGTGATCCTGCTCGATTAGCTTGGCCTTGTTTGGACCTGTTGGCTTGACGTCAGGGATTGATCGTCAAAGGTAACAATGCTGGCTTTGAATGCCTCCGAGCCGGCTAGGGCGGCCGGTTGGAATGGGTCCGGTTCGCCGTATTGGCGGGCTTGGCGAAAGCGTCGATAATGCCGGGATGACAGACCCGATCAGCAGGGCCGACCGCATCCGCGCCGCCCTGACCCAAAGCTTCGCGCCCAGCGTGCTCGATGTGCGCGACGACAGCGCCCAGCATGCCGGCCATGCCGGCGCGCAGGCGGGCGGGCAGTCGCATTACAGCGTCCTGCTTGTCTCCACCGCGTTTGCGGGCGTCAGCCGAGTGGCGCGCTCCCGCGCCGTGCACGCCGCGCTGGCGGGGGAGTTCGGGGCGGCGGAGCAGGGCGGCCTGCATGCGCTGGCCTTGACGCTGCGGACGCCGGAGGAGCACGCCGCGCTGGAGTAGGGGATTTTCTTCTTCCCAAAGTCACTATTAAAGATGTCCCATGGAAAATTTCCGCTAGCTAGCGGCGTAAAGAGGAAGGACATCGCTAAATGGCTGCCGACATGGAGCTGGACCGTCTTGACCGCGAGATCCTGCGCCTGATCACTGTCGATGCGTCGCTGTCCCTGGCTGACATCGCGAGCAAGGTCGGCCTGACACCGACGCCCTGCTGGAAACGCATACGCCGCATGGAACAGAGTGGCGTCATCCAGCGCAGGGTCGCCATCCTTGACGCGGACAAGGTGGGGCTGCCTGTCTCGGTCTTCGTGGCGGTGGAAACCGCCGATCATTCCTCGGCCTGGCTCGGACGTTTCGCCGAGGTCATCCAGGACACGCCGGAGATCGTCGATGCCTGGCGCATGAGCGGCGATGTCGATTACCTGCTGCACGTCGTGGTGGCTGACATCGCGTCGTACGACCGGTTTTACCGCAAGCTGATAGCCGCCGTGCCGCTGCGCAACGTCAGCAGCCGCTTCAGCATGGAGCGGATGAAAGCGGCCGCATTGCCTATCTGAAGCCGAACATTAATCCGTCGTTAAAAAATTGTGACGTACCTGTACAGTTGCGTGTCAAATAAATCATACAATTTGTTTTGATGTGAACTTATTGTTAATTTTCCGTGTGCAATCCTCCTTCCTGGCAAAAGGAGGCCACCATGTCATCAAGTCGTCTTGTTAATCGTAACGTTGTCGCCGAGCGCGGCCGCACCAGCATGCGGCTGGAGCCGGAGCTTTGGGATGCCCTGAGTGAAATCTGCGAGCGGGAAGGGCAGGATATGAGCACCTTGGTGCGTAAGGTCGAAGCGGCGGGCCATGCCGGCGGCCGCACCAGCGCGATCCGCGTCTTTATCCTGAACTACTACCGCAACGCCGCGACCGAGATCGGGCATGCGGGAGTGGGCCATGGCCCGATCCTGCGCACCCGCGTGCAGGAGTTCGCGCGTTCAGCGGCCTGAAACGACCCGCAAGTGCCAACAGGATGATGGACTTGCGGCTCCTGCTGCCTCGTTGGGCTAGGCTGCCCAGGCCTTGTTATTTGGGCAATGTGTTGATTGCCTGCTGGATCATTCGCTGATCCTCACTGCCCGCCGGAAGTTGCGCCACCAGCGCCTTCCAGTAGCGACGAGCATCGCCTGAGCGAGCGTCCTGCGCCGCGTCGATGCCAAGATACCACAGCATCATGGGTTCATTCGGATCACGTGCCTCGACTTGCTTCAGCAAGGCGACGACGCGGGGCGGCAGCCTTTCCGTTGGCTTGTGGCCGCTCAGCAGCGCGCGCGCGGCCTGCAACGGGATGGAGACGTCATCCGGCTTCAGGGCGGCGGCCTTGTCGTAGGCATCGGCGGCCTGCTCGGGTTCGCGCAGCACCGCATAGGCGCGGCCCAGGCGCAGCCAGCCCTCCAGGTTGCCGGGATCAGCCTGCTGCTTCGCGGCCAGTTGGCTGACCATCCCACGGATCATCGCATCGCGCTGGTCGTCGGGCATGGCGGCGGCGTCGGCGACAGCCTTGTTGTC
>CAXTXZ010000177.1:0-7330 GCA_964248015.1 uncultured Rhodopila sp.
GATCAATGCGGCAAGCTGACTTGGGCGCTGCATCCAGTGTGCTCTCGCGGCCGGCGGAGAGACAGCGGAGGAAGATTTGAGGTCATTCCATATCTAAATGACGTGTCGTGGAAGGTGCGGCCTAACCGCTGTGCTGGTTGTCGCAGAGACGGCTGGTTTACGACATTAACCGGCGGACGGTTGCACAACCTCGGTTGATAATGACCTCGGCTTTCACTCAATGTGCCTGATCGCAAGCGCACAATGGCGTTCTACGACATCACGCTTGCTCCCCTTCGTCTCACATGTGTCAGGATAACAGCGATGCCGGTGTTACGATGAACCCAACATCCCGCCGTGACTTCGTCAGAGCCGTGGCTGTCGCTCCCGTCTTGCTTGCCGAGCTTCATGACAAGGCGAAGGCTGACGACGCGAAGCCGGCAGAGGCGCAAGGCGCCCGACGTCCCCCGCTTTCCGAGCGCTTCGATTACGTGTTTGCGGGCGCCGGCCATAATAGCCTGGTCTGCGCCGCCTATCTGAGCAAGGCAGGTTACCGTGTCCTGGTCCTCGAAGGGCAACAGATGATCGGCGGCGGCTGCAAGACAAGCGAGCTTCTACCCGGCTTCAAGGCGGACTGGTGCTCATCGTCGCACGTCACCATCACGCGCAATCCCCTGCTGACCCGCAATGAGCTGCATCTCGACCGCTACGGCTACGAGCTGCTTCAGCCCGACGTGGTCCTCCATTACCCGTTCCTCGACGGCGCGTCATTCACCGTGTTTCGCAACGACCTGGAACGCACGGCCGATACCATTGCCCAGGTGTCAAGGAAGGACGCAGCGAAGTTCAGGCGGATAGCGGCCCAACGCGCGGCCCTGTCCAAGAGTGACGCCGGCAGCGACGCGGAGGCACGGGCCAAGGAGTATTTCAAGACGCTGGGAGAGATGACCGGGTTCGCCGCGGCAAGGCAAGTCTGGGAAAGCCCTCACATGCAGGCGGCTGCCCTGTCGGGGGGCAAGTTCTTTGGCCCCTTGGGCAGCGAACTCGGCACCGGCCCGCAGGCGTTCTCGATGCTGAACCACTTGGCCGGCCGGCCCATTCCGAAAGGCGGCTCCGGAATGCTGACCGTGGCGCTCGGGCGCCTCATCGAGGCCAACAACGGCGTCATCACGACGAACATGCCGGTGACCCAGCTCATCATCGAAAACGGCCGCTGCAAAGGCGTGGAGTGCGCGGACGGCACGAAGTTCCGCGCGGACATAGCCGTGGTCTCGACAATGCACGTCAAGCATCTGTTGCGGATGGCGCCGCGTGAGCTGTGGGGCGACGCTGTCGCGGACAACATAAACCTGATGCAGCCGGAACTCGCGATGTTCGCGTTCCACTACGCCTTCACGGAACCGCCCCGGTACCCGCTTGCCAAGGGCGACATGGTCAGCAGCGCCGAGGCCTCGATCATGCAAGACCCCGCCAGCATCTTCGTGCTGAACGAGGACAATGCGCGCGGCGAGCTGCACATCGAGGACTACCCGCTACAGGTCTGTCATCCCTCCGTGTTCGACACGAGCCGCGTCCCCGAAGGCCGAGGCCTGGTCAAGATTGAGGGACCGATGCCCTACGGACTCAAGGAAGGCCCCGAGCACTGGGACGAGATCAAGGAACGAGTGGCGGATGCCATCGTCACGCGCTTCATGGCGCACACGGCGAACCTGACAAGGGACAAGATCCTCGCCAAATCGATTACCAGCCCGATCGATATCGAGCGTAATGACGCGATGATGTGGCGAGGAAGCGTCCACGCGTTCGAAAACAGGTTCGGCCAGTTCGCGCCGTACCGCATGCCGATCCCGGGCCTGTATCAAACGGGCGCCTGCACCGCGCCAGGAGGTTCGATCAGTGGCATGCCAGGACGCAACACAGCCGAAGTCATCCTGCACGACCAGGGGCGCGATATCGCCCGGATTGCCGCCGCTGAAGCGCCAGGCTGATGTCCGGACCTGGAATGCAACGGCTGGGCAAACAAGCAACGCGCTGCCCTGGGATCTCCCGTGCCTTTCCATTCTCGCGCGGGGCGGCGGCATTCGATTGATCGCCTGTCGCCGCGGGAACTGTGAGCGCCAGCGTGGGGGATGCCGCGCGTGCCCGCGCTTTGGCTTTCCCGACTACCGGCTCCGCCAGGGAACCAACCTACAACGCGTTATCCGCAAGCTCGGCATCCAGCTTGGAGGCCAGCTCGAAAAAACGCCTGCGCACTCCATGCGAATACGGATTGGAGCGTTCGATGGCCTGAAAGACCTCCGGCGCGTCATGCCTGACCATGCCCACGCCCTGCATGAGCAGGTCAAAGCTTCTTGTGGTCATGCGCGTCGGCAGAGGTTCCATTTGGACGAGCACCTTGGCAATCAGGTGGGTCAGCCCCTGGACCACCGCGGCCTCACGGTCATGGGCATCGGGCGTTGTCATGATGACATCCAAACCCAAAACCCTGCGAAGGAAGGCAGCCACGCGAAAGCCGCGCCTGCTCCGGAGCGGGCAGAGGGCGATCTTCAGGCCCTTGATGCCGTCGCGGGCGCTCTGCGGCCCGAACAGCGGGTGAGTCGCGACAATCTCCACATGGTCGGGAAGGCCGCGCAGCATGATCCCTGCCGGGATTGCCTTGACCGATCCGACGTCAAGCACAAGCGACCCCGGACGGAGGTGAGGGCTGACTGCCCGGACCGCTTCTTCCAATTGGCTGACCGGCACCGCCAGGATGACGACCGCGCAACCCGCCGCAGCGGGAAGGCTGGTAAGCATGGCCCCGCACGTCTCGGCGGGAAAGCCGGGCGGCAGGGCGGGATCATAGGCACACATCCGGACATGCTGCCGAAGGTGCTGGGCCATGAGGCGTCCGAACGCTCCAAAGCCGATGATGCCAATAGGGGGACGTGACGTTAGGTGGCTGTTGCCTGGCAAGGCTTGGACCTCCGCGAAGCCGCAAGGCCAACGGTGTCCTGCCTGGTTCAACCGCTGGCGACGCAGCGGTTGAAAGATGACGAAGCACCCTGCCGCTAAGGAAGCGGCACGTAGTACAAACTGGAGCTGAAGGTGATCGTCGGCATGAAGGAATAGAAGGCCACCTTGGGCGGGACGTCAAGCAAGGGCTATCATGGCATCGTGCGCGGCGGTTGCGTCCGGTGAACAGGCCGCCGCTGAACATTGTGGCTGGCAGTGCTTCGCTTTGATGGCCCAGACACGCCGCCGACGCCGAGGAGACTGCCGTGACCGCATTCGTGATTTCCGACGTGTCCGTGCGAGATGCCGACGCACTTCAAACATATCGAACACGGGCCGCTGTTTCGATAGAGCGCCATGGCGGAAAATACCTCGCCCGCGGCGGTGAGATCGAGCAACTTGAAGGCACATGGAATCCAAGAACCATCATCATCGTGGAGTTCCCCTCGGTCGAGCAGGCGCATGCCTGGTATCGCTCGCCGGAGTATGCAACAGCGCTGGAAGTCCGGGATAAAGCGCTAAGCCGGAACCTCATCCTGGTTGATGGCGTCAGCGGTCTTTAAGCGCCTGATCGTCCCCAAGGGTCGAAAGAAAAAGTTCAAGCCGACCCACCAACGACGACAAAACAAACATGGGGCTGGGTGTGCTGAAGGCGGAAGATGTCGCGGTGTTCAGGGGCGAAAGGCTGGTGTTCCGTGACCTGTCCTTCTCGGTGCCGTCAGCCGGCGCCCTGGTGCTCGCCGGGCGGAACGGTTCGGGCAAAAGCACGCTGCTGCGCCTGCTTGCCGGGCTGGTCCGTCCGATAGCCGGGCATGTGCTTTGGCAGGGCGAGGACGCGTTCGCCGACCTGGCCGGCCATGCGCGGCGCGTGGCCTATGTCGGGCACCAGGACGCCGTGAAGCCGGGCCTCACCGTGGCCGAGAACCTGCGCTTCGCCGCCCGCGTGTCCGGCCGTCCCCTGGCCGCCGCCCTGGCCGCCGTCGGGCTGCAAGCGTTGGCCGACCTGCCGGCGCGCATGCTGTCCGCCGGACAGAAGCGGCGTCTGGCGCTGTCGCGGCTGCTGCTGTCCGCCGCGCCGCTATGGCTGCTGGATGAACCGACCCTGGGGCTGGACACGGCGGCGATCGAGCGCTTCGGCGGTGTCCTGGCGGCCCACCGCGCGGCCGGCGGAATGGTGGTGGCGGCAACCCACGTGCCTCTGCCGCTGGCCGACGCCGCCACGCTGCGGCTCGGCTGATGCGGGTTTTCTGATGCGAATTTTTTGGGCGGTCCTGCTGCGCGACCTGAGGCTGTCCGTGCGCCATGGCGCCGACACGCTGGCGGCGCTGCTGTTCTTCCTGCTAACTGCCTCGCTGTTCCCGCTGGCCATCGGCCCGGCCCCGGACACATTGGGCCGCATCGCGCCGGGGATTGTCTGGGTCTGCGCGCTGCTCGCCGCCCTGCTGCCGCTTGACCGCCTGTTCGGCGCGGACCAGGAAGACGGCTCGCTCGACCTTTTGCTGCTGTCCGGCCTGTCCGCCTACGGCCTGGCGGCGGCAAAGGCGCTGTCGCACTGGCTGGCGACCGGCGTGCCCCTGCTGCTGGCGGCAGGCCCAGTCGCGGTGATGCTGCGCATGCCAGGGGAGGCGATACCCGTTCTGCTCCTGGGGTTGCTGCTGGGCAGCGGCCTGCTGTCGCTGTTCGGCAGCATGGGCGCGGCGATCGTCCTGGGCGCGCGCCGGGGCGGCGTGCTGCTGCCCCTGCTGATCCTGCCGCTGGTGACGCCGGTGCTGATCTTCGGGGCCGCCGCCGCCGACGCCGCGGCAGGGGGGTTCTCGCCGCGCCCGCATCTGTTGCTGCTCGCCGCGATGCTGGCCGCGGCATTGCCGTTGTGCCCGCTGGCGACCGGCTCCGCGCTTCGTGCCGCGACCGAGTAGCTACTTGCCGATGCAGAACTGCGAGAACACGGCGTCGAGGATATCCTCCACCCCGACGTGACCAGTGATACGGCCAAGCGCCTGCATGGCCAACCGAAGGTCCTCGCCCCGCAGCTCGGCCAGTTCGGCCAGTTCGGCCGCGTCGAGGTGCCCTGCCGCCGCCAGCAAGGCCGCGCGGTGGCGGGCGCGGGTCAGCGGCGGAGGGCCGGCTGATTGCGTCATGCGCCGAGCGGCCTCGGCCAGAAGGCGGCGGAGTTCCTCCATGCCCGCGCCTGTCCTGCCGCTGATGCGCAGCGCGCCTTCGGGTCCGGCAAGGCCGAGGTCAGCCTTGTTGGCGATCAGCAGGCCCTCCGTGGCGGGCGCGGGCGTGCCGGCCTCGACCACCCTTATCACCAGGTCAGCCTCCCGCGCGCGGGCCAGCGCTCGGCGCACCCCTTCGGCCTCGATGCTGTCGTCGGTGTCGCGCAATCCCGCCGTATCGACCAGCGTGACCGGCACGCCGCCGAACGCCACGCGGGTTTCCAGCGCGTCGCGGGTGGTGCCGGGGCGGTCGGACACGATCGCCACATCCCGTTGGGCCAAGGCGTTGACCAGGGTGGACTTGCCGACGTTCGGCGCGCCGGCGATGGCGAAGAACAGGCCCTCGCGCAGTTTCTCGCCGCGCCCGGCGTCGTTCAGATGCGTTGCGATCTCGGTCCGAACGGTTCGCAGCGTCGCCAGAAGCTGGCCTTCGACCTCGGGCGGCAGGTCTTCGTCCGGGAAGTCGATCAGCGCCTCCTGATAGGCCAGGATGCCGCGCAGCCGGTCTGACCAGTCCTGGTACAGCGCACCGAGGGCGCCCTCCAGTTGCCGCAGGGCCTGGCGTCGCTGCGCCTCGGTTTCGGCGGCTATCAGGTCATGCACGGCCTCGGCCTCGACCAGGTCCATCCGTCCGTTCAGGAAGGCGCGCCGCGTGAACTCCCCGGCTTCGGCGGGCCGCAATCCCGCCGCGACCAGCGTGTCCGCCACGCCGTCGATCACCGCCCGGCCGCCGTGCAGATGCAGTTCCGCGCAGTCCTCGCCGGTGTAAGTCCCCGGTCCCGGCAGCCAGAGCACGACGGCATGGTCCAGCGTCGCGCCGGCGCCATCCCGCAGGCGACGCAGCGAAGCCAGACGAGGCGTTGGCAAGCCTCCGCCGCACAATGCCTTCAACACTGTCTCGCAGGCCGGGCCGCTCAGGCGCAGCACCGCGATGGCGGCGCGCGCCGAACCGGAGGCAAGGGCGAAAATCGTCTCAGTCATGGAAACACAAGGGCAAGGCGCGACACCTGGAACGCAATGCCATCAGCCATTTGTTCCCGTCTGGCCATCAGATTAGAGGCCTGCAATGGACCCAGCGACGTTTATTACCCAGCGACCGAGATTTCCCGCAGCCCATCCGCCACCGTCAGCGTTCCGCCAGTCACCGCGCGCACTTCATCCACAGTCACGCCCGGCGCGATCTCCCGCAGCAGGAAGCCGCTGCCCGTCGGCTCGAACAGCCCGTAGTTCGTCGCGACAAGCGTCACCACGCCGCGCGCCGTCACCGGCAGGTCGCAGGCGCTGACCAGACGGGAACTGCCGTCGCGCGTCGTGTGCTCCAGGATGATGAACACCCGCTTGGCGCAGGCCGCCAGGTCCATCGCGCCGCCGATCCCGCCGCCCTTCTGCCCCTTCAGCTTCCAGTTGGCGAAATCGCCTGTCATCGAGACCTGATACGCCCCCATCACCGTCGCATCGATATGCCCGCCGCGGATCACGCCGAAGCTGTCGGCATGATGCACCACCGCCGCGCCCAAATTAAGTGTGACGTTCTGCCCGCCGGCGTTCACCAGGTTCAGGTCCTCCTCGCCCGCCGCGGCGACCGGGCCATAACCGATCACGCCATTCTCCGAGTGATACGTGATGTCCCGGTCGCCGATGTCGGTGTTCGAGCACATCGTTGGGATGCCGACGCCAAGGTTGACGATCCAGCCGTCCTGGAACTCCCGCGCCACACGGTCGGCCATCTGCTGGCGGTTAAGCCCTTTCGTGCCGCTCATCGCCGTCTCTCCTGCCGTTTCGTGGGCCAAAGCCCCTCGGGTTCAGGCGGCACCTGAACCAGCCGATGCACATAAATGCCGGGCGTATGCACGTCATCCGGATCAATGCCGCCGGCCGGCAGCAGAGGCTCCTCTATTTCCGCGATCGTCACGCGGGCGGCGGTCGCCATCACCGGGCCGAAGTTGCGTTGCGAGCGGTGAAATCGAAGGTTGCCCGCCGTGTCCGCCGTGCGCGCGCGGATAAAGGCGTAGTCCAGCGGCAAGGCATGCTCCAGCAAATGTTCCCGTCCGTTGAGGACCCGCGTTTCCCGCCCCGCCGCAAGTTCGGTGCCCACCGCCGTGGGCGTGTAGAAGGCCGGAATGCCAGCCCCCGCCGCCCGC
>CAXTXZ010000178.1:0-7294 GCA_964248015.1 uncultured Rhodopila sp.
ATGGTGGGCGCGACAGGGATTGAACCTGTGACCCCCGCCGTGTGAAGGCGATGCTCTACCGCTGAGCTACGCGCCCATCCGCTGGCAACACAGGCGCTTTCGTAGTGGCAAGCCATCTCTCGTGCAAGTGCCTTCAGGAGACTTGCACGATTCAACGCTCCGGTCTACCTAGCTTGCATGATGAAAGTTAGGAAGCCATCATGAGCACCACTGTGTCGGAGCGGGCGCCGCACGCTCGCGGCCGTGCCAGGCGCCCCGGCCTGAAGAAGCCGGCGATAGCCTTAGCCACCCTGCTGATCGTGGCGGGCATCGCCTGGTACGGCTACGACTGGTGGACCGTCGGCCGCTTCCTGGAAAGCACCGATGATGCCTATGTCGGAGCCGACGTGACCGCGATGGCGCCGAAGGTCGGCGGGTTCATCACCGAGGTCGCGGTCATCGACAACCAGCCGGTCCACGCCGGCGACCTGCTGATCAGGCTTGACGACCGCGACTACCGTGTCGCGCTGGTTCGTGCCAAGGCGGTCGTCGCCGGCCAGCAAGCCACGCTGGCCAACCTGGACGCCACGGCGCGCCTGCAACAGGCGCTCATCGCCGAGGCGCGCGCCGCCGTCAGGGCAGCGGATGCCGAAACCGCCAGGGCGCGTGACGATCAGGCGCGGTTCCAGTTGCTGGCGAAGACGGCCGCCGCGTCCGTGCAGACGTTTCAGAAGGCGGACGCGGACTACAAGCAGGCGTTGGCCGGCGGCGACAGGACGCGTGCCGCGCTGGACGCGGCCGAGCGGCAGCTTGATGTCATCGCGACCCGCAAGCAGCAGACCAACGCGGAGCTTGATGCCGCCCTGGCCGACCGGGCCACCGCTCGGCTGAACCTTGGCTACACCGAGCTGCGGGCGCCGTTCGACGGCAGCGTTGGCAACCGCGGCGCGCGAACCGGCGCCTATGCCGCGGCGGGTGCGCCGTTGCTCGCCATCGTGCCGGCGCGCGGGTTGTGGGTGGATGCGAACTTCAAGGAAAACCAGCTCGCGCGCATCCAGCCAAACCAGGCGGCGACAATCCGTGCCGATGTGCTGCCAGATGAGGTATTGCACGGGCATGTCGCCAGCCTGTCTCCCGCCACCGGCGCGCAGTTCAGCGTGCTGCCGGCGGAGAACGCCACCGGCAACTTCACCAAGATCGTGCAGCGCGTCCCGGTGCGGATCTTGCTGGACGGCGATGCGTCGGTGCTGGGCCGGCTGCGTCCCGGACTGTCGGTGCTGGCCGAGGTGCGGCTTCAATGACGCCCGACGAGCCGGCTGGTGAGCTGAGCATGGCGCGGAAGGTGTTCGCCTTCGCGACAATGGCGGTCGGCTTCTTCATCGCGCTGCTCGACATCCAGATCGTGGCGGCCTCCCTGCGCGATATTGGCGGCGGGCTGTCGGCGGGCGCCGACGAGGTTGCCTGGGTGCAGACCAGCTACCTGATCGCCGAGATCATCGTCATCCCGCTGTCCGGCTGGCTGTCTCGGGTGATGTCGACGCGCTGGCTGTTCAGCGTCTCGGCGGCCGGGTTTACGGTCACCAGCCTGATGTGCGGCTGGGCCTGGGACATCCAGAGCATGATCGTGTTCCGCGCGCTGCAAGGCTTCCTGGGTGGCTCGATGATACCGACCGTGTTCACCACGGCGTTCTATTACTTTTCCGGGCATCAGCGAGTGATCGCGGCGGCGACGATCGGCGCGCTGTCGTCGCTGGCGCCCACCCTGGGACCGACCGTTGGCGGCTGGATCACCGACAACTACTCCTGGCACTGGCTGTTCTTCGTCAACCTTGTGCCGGGGCTGTTCGTGACCCTCGTGGTGCCGATCCTGGTGCGGGTCGACAAGCCGGACCTTTCCCTGTTGAAGGGTGCCGACTACTTCGGCATGGCGCTGATGGCGGTCTTCCTCGGCTGCCTGGAATACACGCTGGAGGAAGGGCCGCGATGGGACTGGTTTGGCGACGAGACCATCCGGCTGACCGCCTGGGTCGCCGCTGCCGCCGGCGTCGCGTTCATCTGGCGCAGCCTGACGTTCAGCCGCCCGGTGGTGGATCTGCGCGCGCTGAAAAGCCGCAACTTCGCGTTGGGCTGCTTCTTCTCTTTCGTCACCGGCATCGGGATATTTTCCACCATCTACCTGACGCCGCTGTTCCTTGGCCGGGTGCGCGGGTTCAGCGCGTTGCAGATCGGCCTGGCGGTGTTCTCGACAGGGATTTTCCAGATCATGGCGATCCCGGTTTATGCCTGGTTCGCGCGCCGCATCGACCTGCGATGGCTGATGATGTTCGGGCTGGCGTGCTTCACTTTCAGCATGTGGAACTTTACCCCCATCACGCATGACTGGGGCTGGCGGGAACTGTTGGCGCCGCAGGCTTTCCGGGGATTCTCCCAACAGTTCGCCGTGGCGCCGACGGTGACGCTGACCTTGGGCGGCCTGTCGCCGGATCGGCTGAAGTTCGCCTCCGGCCTGTTCAACCTGATGCGCACCCTGGGCGGCGCGATCGGCATCGCCGGTTGCGGCACCATCCTGAACGACCGAGCCAACCTGCATTTCCTGCGCCTGGCGGAGCATCTGAACGCGACCAACACGGCGATGACGAGTATGCTGCGCCACGGCGCGGACAGCGGGATCGGGCGCGCGATGGCGCTGCGACAGCTCTGGACGCTGACAATGCGGGAGGCACAGACGCAGACTTATGCCGACGCGTTCCTGGCGTTGATGGCCTGCCTGGGGATTGCCACGATATTGGTTCCCTTGATGCGGAAGGTGGCGCCACCGAAGGTGCCGGTGGCGGACGCCCACTGATTTTCTTCCTTCACACCCATTCCATGGCTTTTTGAAGGAAGCGACTGCGGGGACTGGGTGTATCGCAGGACCATCACCCGCCCCGCCGGGTGTAACTTAACCACGAGTTAAGCCGCATGCGCCGGCACAAACGATGATGCCCATCGTCACGCCGGCTTTGTCTTCGCCGCGATGACAGGATGCTTCTCAGCCGGGAGACCATCGAGCACCGACCGGTCAATGTCCAGATGCGATGCCAGCAGCTCTGGAGGAGTCAGCTTCATCCACTGATTAAGGGACAGGTCTGCATAATGATCGCTGCGGAACACCTCCAGGAAACGCAGCGGGCCTGATCCCGTGTTTTCGATGTAATGCCCCATCGCGAACGGCACGTATCCGACATCGCCACCCTGGTAGTCAAAAGTGCGCGCCTTGCTTTCTGATGCGAACACGGTCATGCGGCCCTGGCCTTCAAGGTAGTACTGCCATTCATCGCCGTTCGGATGCCAGTGCAGTTCCCGCAGGGCACCTGGCTCCAGCTCCACCAGAGCGGCGGCAATGGTCTTTGACGCGGGAAAGTTTTTGGTGTCGGTGATCCTGACCGTTCCGCCCGGCAGGCGCTGCGGTTCCTGCGCCACCATTTGATGGGCAAAGGTCTGCGGCACTGGACCCGCGCCGCCCATCTTGTCCTGATCGAACGATGCGGGCGCGGCAGCCGGGAAGATGTATTTCTCGTGGGTCGGCAAGTGCGCCAACTGGTCCACGCTGCAACCGAAGTTCTTCGCCAGCACGTCCTTTGGCGTATGCGCCAGCCAATCGGTGATCAGGAAGGTCGAATCTTCCGAAAACGCGCCATCGTCGAACACCAGCAGGAACTCGACGCCATCGATCTCGCTCTGCAATCCCTGGATCGAGTGCGGGATGCCGCCGGGGAAATACCACAGGTCGCCCTCGCCCACGTCAGCAACGAAGGTGCGGCCATCCTGGTCGATCGCGGTGATGCGGGCACGCCCCTTCAACACGTACGACCATTCCGCTTCCTTGTGCCAGTGCAGTTCCCGGACGACGTTGGTCTTCAGCCTCATGTTGACGCCAGCCATCTCCTTGGAGACGGGCAGCTCGCGAATAGTGGTCTGGCGCGCCCAGCCGCCCTCATCCAGCCGCATGTGACTATCGGTGAACGACCACTTGAGGTTCGGCAGCGTTCCGCTATCGGTGCTCGGCGGCAAAGTCGTGAAGGGTTCCTCAGCCTGTCGCGCCGGATTGGTGGGACCGAGGATGTCCGCCCCATCCTTGCCCCGTATTGGCTCTTTCGCCCCCCCTGAAGCGGCAAGGGCGACCGTTCCCGCGGCAGTCAGCATCCCACGGCGATTGAATTTTTGCATGTGTTCATCCTGATTCTCAGATCTTGTTTGCTTTGCCGAACGCAAAGCCCGGAGACCTGTTGCGGCGCGAGGCATCACTAAGAAGTGCAAGCAGCGCCTCTGTCCGAATGGCATCGCAACGCCTTGGCACACCCTGGGGCAAATCTCCTCCATGCACAAACGTCTGCTTCGGCGGCATCTTCGTTAAGAGGTTCTTTACCTTTCGTTGAAAGAATGGCGCCGTTCAAAAGGAACGCGCACCATGAGCGTCGCAGTTGTCTCGCCTGCCCCCTCTGCCGCGGCCCCACGGCAGAACCGAGGAACCGCTTCATCAGCGGCACAGGCCTATGCCGCGCTGCAACAGGGTCCCGCGCGGCAGACCGGGCAGGCAACCCACCCTCATCGCCATCACGGCGGCAAGGCCTCGGCGTTGCCCGGCGGCCCGGCCCAGGCCTCGGCCGCGAAACTCAGCACCGGGGGCGCATTGAATATCCTGGCCTGACCTTCCGGGGATCACCCAGGATGCAACTGCAAACTCCGCTTGATACGCTCGACGTCGGCATGTTCGAGTCCATCTTCAGCGCCTTGGACGCAAGCTCCGAGCGCTTGATCGGTTCGGCTCGGCCGCGGTTGCTGGTCATCCCGCTCCACGGCGACGCAGGCGCGGTGATCGGCGGCCTGTGGGGCCATACGCTGTTCCAATGGCTTGTCATCGAGATGCTGGTGATCCCCGAAGCGCTGCGCAACCAAGGCATCGGTTCGGCGCTGGTCGTCCAGGCCGAAACCGAGGCGCGGGCCAGAGGCTGCATCGGCGCCTACACGGACACCTTCAGTTTCCAGGCCGCCCCTTTCTACCGCAAGCTTGGCTTCACCGTTTTCGGCACCCTGGAGAACTTCCCGCCCGGCCACAACCGGCTTTACTTCAGCAAACGTTTCGCCTCCCCGCCACCCAAGGACGCGGGAGAGCCACGATGATCGAAGGCGTGGTCGTCGTGGGCGACCTGATGCGCCCCTACGGCGACGGCACGCCCGGCGAGGTGGACCGGATGACGCTGTGGCTGTGCAACGCGGTCAAGCGGTCGATCTTCCTGGCCGCCAAGTTGCCGGTCGAGGCGCTGGCAACCGTTACTTCCCCGGAATTGCGTGGCTGGATCGACCTGCTGCGGGCGCCCAGGGACGCCGATGCCTACTGGGCGTCGGTGCATGCCCAGATACCCTGGTCCCCGGCGTTGGAACGGCTGGTCCTGCGGCGCCTGCAAGGCCGGTTCTGCGTCGGCTATGAAATGCCGCCCTGGCTTGTGCGGCTCCTGGAAGGGCACGAACTGCCCTATCTGGACCTGCGCCTGCACCCAGTGCGGTTCATGGATGACCTGATGTTCGCCGCCCGTGCCTCGCATCCGGAAACACAGGCGGCCCTGCTGTCGATCGCGGTCATGGAAAGCGAGGTCTTTGTCACCGCCGGCCTGCGCGAAGCGATGTGCCGCCTGATCTCGGATGCGAAAATGCCGGACAACACCTTGCTGGTGGCCGGGCAGCGGCAATTCGACAGCACGCAGATCTTCAAGGGTGGCTTCTTCGACGCAATGCATCGGGCCAGGCAGATCCATTCGTTATGCGAAACTTATTCGGCGGTCGTCCTGAAGCCGCATCCGCTTGATCCGCGTCATTCCTTGCTCACCGTGGCGGCCGGCGCGCCAACGCGCGTGCTGGGCGTCATCAATGACAACGTTTATCGCATCATGGCCTTGCCGCAGATCGAGGCGGTGCTGACGGTCAATTCCGGCTTGGCCTACGAGGCGCCCTATTTCGGCAAGCGCGTGCACGCGTTGGCGCCGCTGACGATGCGCCTGGCATGGCGCGGATCACCAACCGAGGCCGGATCGCACGCCTCGCTGGATGACGTCGTGCTGACGCCGGACTTCTGGCGCGCGGCGCTGGCGCCTCATGCGCCGGTTTCGGCCGCGGACGGGATGCGGCTTCAGCCGAAGCCGAACCGGCTGCGGATCGCGCTGGATAGTTTCTGGAACTATCAGCAGATCGACACGGACCGGGTGCCGCGCCAGCCTGCCGCGTGAACAGGTTGCCGCGATAAACCCTGGGGCGGCTGCCGCACGCTCATGGAGCGGAGGTGGCGCCTGGCCTCATGGCAAGCCTTACCGCGCGTTCCTGCGGCCGGTCTCGGCAAGCTGCTTCGCGCCCCCTGGGTTTCAAACATCCAGCCCGGATATTCGCGCGGCAGGGCAGTGACCTGATCCAGCGCGTCCAGTTCCGCCTCCGTCAGTTCGATGTCCGTCGCCGCGATGTCGTCGTCAAGCTGGTCGAGATGCTTGGTTGCTAAACGGCCAGCCTGTAGAATACCCGCATGATCCACACCGTGCGAGAGAAGCGGAAATGTCTCGCCCGCATGCGCGGGAAATGGACCCGGCCGCGGGCAGGCCATGTCTCCGATCGCCGGCGTCCGGGTCGGACTGATGCCAAGTTGATCAGGCACCCTCTGCGCCCGCACCTGGCCGATGACCGAGCCGTGCCGAAAGCTGCCGAGCAACGGCTCAAAGCCGTTCGCGCTCACCTCGAAGGAGGCCAGGATGGAACCGCATAGCCACGTCTTTCTCGGCGAGGGCCATGAACATGCCGAACGCCGCACCTGGTGGGTGATCTGGCTGTGCGGCGCGATGATGGCGATTGAGATCGCCGGCGGCCTGCTGTTCGGCTCCATCGCGCTGGTGGCGGATGGGCTGCACATGAGCACCCACGCCGGGGCGCTGCTGCTGGCCGCCCTCGCCTACCGCTATGCGCGCCAATACGCGACGGACGCGCGCTTCACCTTCGGCACCGGCAAGCTGGGCGACCTGGCCGGCTTCACCAGCGCCATCGTGCTGGCAATGATTGCCCTGCTGATCGCCTGGGAGGCGCTGAGCCGGCTGCTGCACCCGGTGCCGATCGCGTTCGGCGAGGCCATCCCGATCGCCTGCCTGGGACTGGCGGTCAACATCGCCAGCGCCTGGCTGCTGGCTGGCGGCCACCATGGCCATGGCCACGGGCACGGGCACGGGCATGGCCACGACGCGGAGCTGAAAAAGGTCACGCTGGGCGGCGCCGCGTTGTCGCTTGAGATCCACGAGGACGG
>CAXTXZ010000179.1:0-7283 GCA_964248015.1 uncultured Rhodopila sp.
GCCGCAAGATGCTCGACGGCATCCGCGTCATTGATCTGTCGATGGGCTGGGCTGGCCCGCTCGCCACGCGCTTCCTCGGCGACCTGGGCGCGGAGATCGTGAAGGTCGAAGCCTGCGCCTATGCCGATTGGTGGCGCGGCGTCGATAACCGGCCTGGCGCCGCCGCCCAGCGGATGTATGAAAAGACCGGACGCTTCAATGCACTGAACCGCAACAAGCTCGGCATCACGCTTGATCTGACGCACCCTGATGGGGTCGCCGCGCTGAAGGCCTTGGTCGCCGGCGCGGATGCGGTGGTGGAGAACTACGCCGCCGACGTGCTGCCGAAGCTCGGCCTCGACTATGCCCGGCTGCGCGAGGCGAACCCGGCCCTGGTCATGGCGTCGATGTGCGCCTTCGGCAGCACCGGGCCGTGGCGCGACTGCCGTGCCTACGGCTCCACGCTGGAACATGCGTCGGGCTTGCCGAGCACGGCGGGACGGCCGGGCGATCCGCCGGTGATGGGACACATCGCCTATGGCGACGCGACCGGCGGCCTGAACGCGGCGGCGGCCCTGCTGGTGGCGCTGCTCCATCGCAGGCGCACCGGCGAAGGCCAGCACATCGACCTGTCGCAGGTCGAGTGCATGTTGCCGATGGCGGCGCCCGCGATGATCGCCTGCTCCGCCGGGCAAACGCCGCCCCGCGCCGGCAACCGCCACCCGGACCATGCGCCGCACGGCCTCTTTCCATGCGCCGGGAATGACTCCTGGCTCGCGGTCACGGTGACTGGCGATACGATGTGGCAAGCCTGCGCGCGCACGATCGGCCGGCCCGACCTCGCATCGCTCGACACCGCCGCGCGGCTCGCCGACCCTGATCGGCTGGAGCAGGCGCTGTCGGCCTGGACCGCCGCGCAACCGGCCGATCACGCCATGGCCGCGTTGCAGGAAGCCGGCGTGGCGGCTGGCGTGTCGCGCGCGCCCTATGCGCTGTTCGACGATCCCCAGCTTCTCGCGCGTGGCTACTGGCGGCCTTATCCGCGCCCCTTTATCGGCGACTTCCCGCAATCGGTGCTGCCGTTCCGCGAAGGCGCCGAGCCTTACGCCATTGAGTGCCCCGCGCCCACGCTGGGCCAGCACACCGACGCCGTGCTGGCGACCCTGCTAGGCTACACGCCCCAGCAACTGGCCCAGCTTGCCGAGGCCGGCGTGACCGGCACCGAAACCGTCCCATCCCGGCGCACGCTGAAATGACGGACACGCTGCTTTCGGTCGAGCGGCTGGGCATCAGCATCGGCGGCTTGTCCCTGACGCAGGACATCACGTTCGCCATTGCCGCCGGGGAGCGTGTCGGCATGGTCGGCGAAAGCGGCTGTGGCAAGACCATCACCGGCCTCTCGTTGCTCGGCCTGTTGCCACCCGGCGCCAAGGTGGACGGGCAGGCGGTGTTCGAGGGCGCGGACCTGCTGAAGCTCTCGCCGTCCGCCTTGCGCGCGGTGCGCGGGCGGCGGATCGGCATGATCTTCCAGGAGCCCATGAGCGCGCTCGATCCGGTCTTCACCATTGGGGAGCAGATCGCCGAAACGGCCCGTCGCCACCTCGGCCTCGGGCGCAAGGCGGCGCGGGAACGCGCCATCGCCATGTTGGAGGCAGTCGGCATCCCGCTGCCGCGGCGCCGCTGCGACGCCTACCCGCACCAGCTTTCGGGCGGGATGCGTCAGCGCGCGATGATCGCCGTGGCGCTGGCCTGCGATCCGGTCCTGCTGATCGCCGATGAGCCGACCACCGCCCTGGATGTCACCGTGCAGGCGCAGGTCATCGACCTGTTGCTGGATTTGTCGGATCGCGCCGGCACGGCGCTGCTGCTGATCACCCACGACCTCGGCGTGGTGGCCGAGGCCTGCACGCGCATCGTCACGATGTACGCCGGGCAGGTGGTGGAGGACGCGCCGACCGACGCGGTGCTGACACGGCCGCTGCATCCCTACAGCGCCGGCCTGCTGCGCTCCATCCCGCGCCTGTCGCCGCGCAAGTCCCGCCTGCCCTCGATCCCCGGCCGCGTGCCGCATCCCGGCCAGATGCCGCAAGGCTGCCGGTTCGAGCCGCGCTGCGCCCACGCCAACCCGGTCTGCGCGGCGCCGCAGGCCTTGCAGCCCGTGCGCGCCCGGTCGGTGCGCTGCCATCGCCACGACGAGCTTGTGTTGCCGGGCGCGGTCGCATGAACGACCTGCCGATCCTGGAAGTCGAAGACCTGGCCGTGCATTTCCCCACCGGGCGGCGCGGCGAGACGGTCAAGGCGGTGGACGGCGTCAGCTTCGCCGTGCGGCGCGGCGAGACCTTTGGCATCATCGGCGAATCCGGCTCGGGCAAGTCTACCCTGGGCCGTGCCCTGGTGTGCCTCGCGCGCCCGACCGGCGGGCGGCTGCTGCATCGCGGCCAGGACCCGCACGCTTTGCCGCGCGCCGCGCTGCGCAAGCACCGGCGCGGCTTCCAGATCGTGTTCCAGGACCCCAACGCGGCGCTCGATCCGCGCATGACGATCGGCGCCAGCGTGCGCGAACCGCTGGACATCGCGGCCGAGGGCAGCGCCGCCGATCGCTTGGCGCGTGCGCGGCATCTGCTCGATTGCGTCGGCCTGCGCGCCGAGACCGAGGCGCGCTATCCGCACGAATTGTCGGGCGGCCAGAAGCAGCGCGTGAACATTGCCCGCGCGCTGGCGCTGCAACCCGCGCTGATCGTCTGCGACGAAGTGGTGGCTGCCCTTGACGCCTCCATCCAGGCCGACGTGCTCAACCTGTTCGCCGACCTGCAACAGGAGTTCGACCTGACCTACGTGTTCATCACGCACGATCTCGGCGTGGCGTCGCATGTCAGCGACCGCATCGCGGTGATGTATCTCGGCCGGCTGATGGAACTCGGCCCGGCGGAGCAGGTCACCGGCGCGCCGCTGCATCCCTACACGCAGGCGCTGCTGTCCTCCGAACCCGAGCCGCTGCCATCCGCGCTGCGCGCCACGCGCCGCATCCATTTGCAGGGCGAGATCCCAAGCCCGATCGACTCGCCCTCGGGCTGCCGCTTCCGCACGCGCTGCCCCGTCGCGACCGAGCGGTGCGGCCTGGAAGCGCCAGCCTGGCGCGCCTTGCGGCCAAGCCATCTGGTCGCCTGCCACTACGCCGAATTGTTGCCGGAAGCAGGCCCGCAACCCCGTGCCGCGCTGCCCCAGGAACAAGGGAACCCATGATGAAACGCAGGACTCTGCTTGGCGCGGCTGCCGCGGCCGGATTGGCCGCCTCCGCGGGCGTGGCGCGTGCGCAGGGCGCGCCGCCCCCGCCACGGAAGGGCGGCACGCTCAAGCTGTCGGCCTTTGGGGACATCACCTCCTTCGATCCGATGACCGGGCGCTCAGGCGAGGATCACATGCAGCTCTACCCGCTGTACGACACGCTGGTGGACTACGACTTCGACACGCTGGAAGCGCGGCCTGGGCTGGCGACCGCGTGGAAGTTCTCGACACCCAACACGATGGTGCTCGACCTGCGTCCAGGCATCGCCTTCCACGACGGCACGCCGTTCGACGCGGAGGCGGTGAAGTTCAACCTGGACCGCAGCCGGACGCATCCGCGCTCCAATATCCGTGCCGATATCGCCTCGATCGACAGCGTCGAGGTGACGGGGCCGAATCAGGTTACGCTGCATCTGAAGCAACCTGACACCGCCCTGCCGCTGATCCTGGCCGATCGCGCGGGCATGATGGTTTCTCCCGCCGCCGCCAGGAAGTTCGGCGACGACTTCGACCGCAACCCGGTCGGCGCCGGCATGATGAAATTCGTCGAATGGCGCGACAAGGACCGTACCGTCTATGCGCGCAACGAAAAATACTGGAAGCCCAACCGCCCGTATATCGACGGGATGCGCTACGCGCTGATCCCCGAGCTGCAAACCGGGCTGCGCTCGGTTATCACCGGCGAGAACGACTTCATCCACGGCCTGTTGCCGCAGCAACTGGCTGTCGCGAAGCGGTCAGGCTCCCTGGCCACGCTGGTCACCCCGACGCTGGCCTGCCAGGTGTTCTTCTTCAACTACGGCCGCGGCCCGCTCGCCGACGCGCGCGTGCGCCAGGCGCTCAATCATGCCGTTGACCGCGCCGGATACAACAAGGCCTCCGCCCTTGGCCTGTTCGAGATCGCGGACATGCTGCTGCCGAAGGAGCATTGGGCCTACGATCCGGCGCTGGCGAACATGTACCCGCATGACCCCGCCAAGGCTCGCAAGCTGCTCGCTGATGCCGGGCATCCCGACGGGATCGACCTCAACATGCTCACCTACACCGACCAGAGTTCGCAGCAGCGGGCGGAAATCCTGATCGAGCAGTTGAAGGCGTCGAATGTCCGCATCAAGCTCACCAGCGGCTCGCTGCCCGACATCACCGCCGCCATGTTCTCGCAGAAGCAGGGCGATACCCTGCAATCGAACTGGACCGGGCGCCCCGATCCAACGCTGACCTACACGCTGATGTTCTCCAGGAACGGCTACTTCAACCCGAGCGGCGTTGAAACGCCGGGGCTGGAGGCGGCCCTGGCCGCGACGCGCGCGACCGCCGACCAGGCCGGCCGGGCGCATGCCTTCGCTGATTTGCAGAAGATCGTCATGGAGCAGGCATTGCTGGTGCCGCTGGTGTTCCAGTCGCAGATCGTCGCGCACACCGCGAAGGTGCAGGGCTACCGTCCCACGCTTCTCGGCAAGCCGCGCTTTGACGACGTGTACCTGGCTGGCGGCGCGTAACCCGCGCCATGCGGCGTCTCGCGCAAATCCTGCCGGTCATCCTGCTGGCCACGTTCCTGGTGTTCGGGCTGGTCCAACTGGTGCCCGGCGATCCGGCGGCGGCGCTGGCGGGCGACAACGCCAGCGTCGCCCGCATCGGCGAAATCCGGCATCTCTACGGCCTCGACCGGCCGTTCCTGCTGCAATACGGCAACTGGCTCTGGCATGCCGCGCACGGGGATCTGTCGCGATCGTTGCTGACGAACGTGCCCGTGCTCAACACCGTCGCGCAAAACCTGCCGAACACGCTGCTGCTTGTCGTCCTGGCGCTGATGATCTCGCTGCTGCTCGGCGTGCCGCTCGGCATCGCGGCGGCCGTGCGCGGCGGGTCGGCGGCCGATGTCGGCGTCTCCGCGCTGGCCTCGCTCGGCGTGGCGCTGCCGAACTTCTGGTTGGCAATGATCCTGGTCTCCTGGTTCGCCATCGACATGCACTGGTTCCCCGCCACCGGCTCGGTGTCGCTGGCGGAGGACCCGTTCCAGTCGCTGCGCCATGCGATCCTGCCGAGCGTGGCGCTGGCGGCCGGCGGCGTGGCGGAGGTCGCGCGCCAGTCCCGCGGCGCGCTGGCAGGGGTGCTGCGGTCGCAATACGTGCGAACCTTGCGCGCAAAGGGCCTGACGCCCGCTTCCATCTTCTGGAAGCACGGGCTGCGCAACATCAGCGTGAACATCCTTACCGTCGCCGGCTTGCTGTTCAACCGCATGCTCGGCGCAACCGTGGTCATCGAGGCGGTCTTCGCCATTCCGGGCATCGGCAGCACCATGGTGACAGCGGCCATCGGCAAGGACTTCCCGGTGGTGCAGGGCATTGTGCTGGTGATGGTCATGATGGTGATCGTGACGAACCTGGTCGTCGATGCCCTGTACGGCCTGCTCGATCCGCGGATACGCACGCGATGAGCGCCACTGCCGTTCGGCCCTCGGCGCGCTGGGGCTGGTTGCGATGGCTGCGGCGCGATCCACGGGCCGCGCTCAGCCTGGCATGGCTCGCGGCGCTGATCGCGCTCGGGTTGCTGGCGCCGGTCATCGCGCCGTTCTCGCCCACCGTCCAGAACGTCAACGACATGCTGCTGCCGCCGGATGCCACGCATTGGCTGGGCACCGACGATCTCGGCCGCGATGTGTTCAGCCGCCTGCTTTACGGCGCGCCCGTGGCTTTGTACGCCAGCATCCTGGCAACTTCGGTCGCCGTGGCGGTCGGTGTGCCGCTCGGCTTGCTCGCCGGCTTCGTCGGCGGCTGGGTGGACGAGGTGATCGGCAGGCTCGTCGACACCGTGCTGTCGTTTCCCGCGATCATCCTTGCGGTCGGCATCACCGGCGCGCTTGGCGTCGGCCTGACCAACGGCATGCTCGCGGTCGGCCTGGTCTTTTCGCCTGTCCTAGCCCGGCTGGTCCGATCACAGTCATTGGTGATTCGATCTGAACTTTACGTGGACGCGGCGCGATGCTTTGGCGCCAGCACAAGCCGCATACTGTCGCGCCATGTCCTGCCAAACGTGGTGCAGCCTGTGATCGTGCAGGTTACGCTGCTGCTTGCCGCCGCGCTCCTGGCCGAGGCAAGCCTGTCGTTCCTTGGCCTGGGCGCGCAGGCGCCGGAACCCAGTTGGGGCGGCATGCTCGCCCGCGCCTACTCTTACATGGAGGTGGCGCCGGAGCAGATGTATCCGCCCGGCCTGGCCATCCTGCTGACCGCCCTGGCATTCAACGCGCTCGGGGAGTCTCTGCGCGTCATGCTGGATCCCACGATGCGCCGCGGCGACACCCGGTAGGGCATCGTAACGTCGAGCGGTTTTGGGTCGGCAAACCATCAGGCAGTGTCCGTCAAAACCAAGTCCCGGCTTCCACGCATCGATTCGGCGCCCTGCCTGCTTCGCCCCTCAACGCCCGGAATGGCCAAAGTCGGTCTGAGGGGCCAGGACGGCAGCCGGATTGGACGCCGCGCGCCGCCCCGCCTATCCTTCCCGCAACAACTTCGAGGAACACGCCCCATGTCAGGCTCCCCCGTCGTCCGCCTGGAAAAAGACCAGGACATCGGCGTCGTCATCGTCAACTACCCGCCGGTCAACGCTCTCGGCCCGGGCGTCTCCGAGGGCATCATCGCCTGCCTGAACCAGACCAACGCCGACCCGGGCATCGCCGCCATCGTCCTGATGGGCGATGGCCGCAGCTTCATCGCCGGCGCGGACATCCGCGGCTTCGGCACCAACCGCAAGCGCCCCCCGATCGGCGAGCGCACCTACGACGTGCTTGACGCCAGCCCCAAGCCCGTCGTCGCCGCGATCCACGGCTACGCCCTCGGCGGCGGCCTCGAAAACGCGCTCGCCTGCCACTACCGCGTCGCCGTGCCGACGGCGAAGGTCGGCTTGCCCGAGGTCCTGATCGGCATCCTGCCCGGCGGCGGCGGCACCCAGCGCCTCCCCCGCGTAACCGGCGCGCAGCGCGCGTTGGAGATGATCACCTCCGGCCGCCACGTCCCCGCGCC
>CAXTXZ010000180.1:0-7279 GCA_964248015.1 uncultured Rhodopila sp.
GGACATGAATGGGCAACTCGATCAGCAAGGGAAGGCGGGGGGTTAGGAAGCCAGCGCCCGCTTGTCAAATGGTTTGATGCCCGGCCGTGTTCCTGGCCCGCCGCCGAAGCCGGAGACATCCGGACTCCGCCAGCGCCAGCCGTGCCCTATGCCATCCGCTGCCGGTCGAACGACCGGTAAACCGCTGTCTCGAACGCATCCAAGGCCGACAGCACGATGGGATCGGCGAACGGCAGCACCTGCGTCATCAGCACGCCCGCGACCTTCAGCGCCGGGTCGAGCCAGTAATAGGTGTTGTTCAGCCCCGCCCAGGCCAGGCTGCCGGCGCCGCGCCCGGCCGGTCCGTCCCGCGTGTTGATCAGGAAGCTCAGCCCCCACTTCTTCGCCATGCCGGGGAACAGCTCGACATGGTTGGACAGATGGGGGACCTGGCTGCGCATCGGCTGCACGTCCAGCGCGCCGATATGGTTCTGGCCTATCAGCGCCACCGTCTCCGGCCGCAGGATGCGCGCGCCGTCCAGCTCGCCGCCGTTCATCAGCGCGCGCAGGAACCGCATGTAGTCGGGCGCCGTCGAGAACATCCCGCCGCCGCCCGGAAAGAACTCCCGTTCCTCGGACTGCGCCGGCATGTCGAGCGGCTTCAGCGTCCCGTCGGCCTGCCGGGCATGCACGGTGGCCAGCCGATCCGACGCCGCGGGACGCTGGATGAAGCTGGTGTCGGCCATGCCGAGCGGGCCAAGGATGTGCCGCTGCATGTAGGCCTCAAGGTCCATGCCGCTCGCGACCTCGACCATCCGCCCGGCGACATCGATGTTGATGCCGTATTCCCACCGCGTCCCAGGATCAAAGCCAAGCGGCGCGGCCAGGGCAGCAAGCCGGCCGGTGCGGGCGGCCGGCAAACCGGTTATTTGCGCGTAACGATGAAGGTTTTCGTTCCATGTGTCGTAGACAAAGCCCGCTGTGTGCGTCAGCAGGTTGCGCAAGGTGACCTGCCCGCGCGGCGCCCGCAGCACGGGACGGCCCTCGGCGTCGAAACCGTCCAGCACCTTTGTTTCGGCAAGGAACGGCAGCACCTCCCGCGCCGGCTGGTCGAGCGACAGCTTGCCTTGCTCGGTCATCTGCATCGCCGCGACGGCGGTGACCGCCTTGGTCATCGAGGCGATGCGGAACACGGTGTCAACCGTCATCGGCCGCGGCTGGCCGAGCGACCTTGAGCCGAAGGCGGATTGATAGGCAACGCCCTGCGCATCGGCCGCCGCCGCCACCAGCCCGGCGATCCTGCCGCCGGCAACGGCATCCGAGAGCGCCTTGTCGATCAGCGAAGAACTGCGCATGCGCCGTGCACCATCGGAAATCCCCCTTCGTTCAAGCCGGCCTCTTGTTCGGCCGAGCAGCCAACTATCATCCATTGCCCACGGCTTGCAAACGCGCGGGTTCCGCATGAGGGCGCAACGGCCGGACGGAAAGAAGCGCTCGCCATGCTTGGGCAAACCGTCATCGCCGCCGCCAGGCATGGCCGGATGCCCGCTTTCGCGGCCTGTTCAGATGGCGTGGGGCCATGCCGGCCCATCATCTTCCACATCGATGCGCCAGGCACACGGGAAGAGTTGCGCGACATGGGCCGCCGCATCGCCAGGCAAGGCTGTCTCTCCTCCTCCCGGCCTGTACCACCAGCTCGGCGCCGTCCGCTTCGGCCTCCCGCGGCGCGGCGGCGCCATGTCGGCCGTCATCCGCGCGTCGATGGGCAGCCTCCAACAGTCTCGTTACAGACGATACCGCCGCGACGCTTGCCTGGTTCGGCGCCAGCGACAAGGCCCGGCCCGGCTCCATCGGCTGCGTCGGCCACTGCATGAGCGGATGCCGCATGAAGCCTCAGGCCGACTGGACCCCCGCTGCCGATGCCGTGGTTGCCAGCCGTGGCGGATGCCCGCCCGCCACCGTCGGCGCCAGGCCGGGTTGCAGCCATCGCGGCCTGCCGACAGACAGGTCCAGTTGATCGGACGCGCAAGGTTTCGCCAACAGGAAGCCTTGCACGAACGTGCAGCCATTCGCCCGCAGCATGGCAAGTTGCTGCGCCGTTTCCACCCCCTCGGCCGTGATGCTCAGCCCGAGGCCCTGGCCCATGGCGATGATCGTCTCGACGATTGTCTCCGCCTCGGCATTGTCCTCGACATCGCTGATGAAGCTGCGGTCGATCTTGATCTTGTCGAACGGAAACTTCCGCAGGTAGCTCAGGCTGGAGTAGCCGGTGCCGAAATCGTCCATCGCGACCTCCACGCCAAGCGCCTTGAGCGACCGCAGGATGCCCAGCGCATTCTGCGTGTCCTGCATCAGGGTGCCTTCGGTGATTTCCAGCTCCAGCCGCTTCGGCGACAGGCCGGTCTTTCGCAGCACCTCGGCCACGCTGTCGACAAGGCCCTTGTGGACGAACTGCGCGGGCGACAGGTTGACCGCGATCGTCGCCGGCTGGGCCCAGGCCGCCGCCTCGGCGCAGGCGGTCGCCAGCACCCACTCCCCAATTGCGACAATCATGCCGTTCTCCTCCGCGACCGGGATGAAATCCGCGGGAGAGACACGGCCTTTCGTGGGGTGGTTCCACCGCAACAACGCCTCGCAGCCGGCGGCCTCCAGCGTTTCCGCATTGAAAAAGGTTTGGTACTGCACCGCGAACTGGCCTTCCGCCAAGGCCAGGCGCATCTCCTTCTCCATGGCCCGTTTGTCGTGCATGAACAGGTCGGCGCCGGAATCGAAATGCCGCCAGGTGTCGCGCCCCTCGTGCTTGGCCCTGCGCAGCGCCAGCGCGGCGCTTTTGATCAGCGCCGGCCCCTCCGTGCCGTCAGCAGGGAAAAGCGCGACGCCGACGCTCGCGGTCAACGAGACCAATTGCCCGTCGATCTCGAACGGCTGGGCCAGTTCCGTGACAAGGCGCTCAGCCAATCCGGCGGCGTCCGGCGGACGGTCGGCGAACGCCTGGACAACGGCGAATTCGTCGCGCCCCAGGCGAGCGACGAGATCCGTCTGGCGCACGGCCCTGACCAGGCGGTGGGCGACCTGCACCAGTATCGCGTCGGACACGTGCGCGCCGAACATCTCGTACACGGACTCGAACCGGTCAATATCGACATAGAACAACCCAAGCCCGCTTTTCGCCCGCTCCGCCCCTGCGACGGATTTTTGCAGCAGTTGCTCGAACAGGTCGCGGTTGGCCAACCCGGTCAGCGAATCGAACTGGGTGATGCGCTGCAGTTGCACCTGCACCGCTTTCTCGCGCGTCATGTCGCGAACCGCCACCACGTGGCCCCCCGGATCGGGGCCGTTCTTCCAAAGCACCTCGACCGCCCGGGTCGTGCCGTCCGGCAGCACCATCTCATGCTCCGCTGGCTTGCCCGGCGCTGATTTAAGGGTGACCCCCTTGATGACCACGGCCAGGGGCGCGCCGATCAACGCGGCGGCCTCCACCCCGGCCAGCGCGCACATCGCGCGGTTGGCGTCGATGATGTGGCCGCCACGTTCGAAAATCAGCCCCTCAAACGTCGCGTCGGCAAGCAGATGGAACCGGCGCGCCTCGGTCGCCACCCGATCGGAGAAATGCTGGTACAGCACCGAGCCAACGAGCGCCACGGACACGATCAGCAAGCCGACGCCAGTCGACGCGATGCCCAGGCCCGTCTTGGACACCGCCAGCGGCATCAAGGGGACAGCGGCCGACAGATCCAGCGTCGCGGCGGCCAGCCCGATGAAGTGGATCGACGCGATCGCCAGGGCTATCGACACGGAAGCCATCTCGGAGCTTCCGCGAACCAGGAACGCCATCGCGGCGATCGCCAAGGCAGACCCCAGAACGAACGCGACCGCCAGAAGGCGAGCGTCATAGTGCACAACGCCCGGCAGCAGCAGCGACCGCACGCCAGCCAGGTGCGTCAGCATGATGCCGCAACCAAGAACAAGGCCGCCGCCGGCCAGCGTCAGCTTTGACTGGCTTTCCCGGACGCTGACCAGCAGCGCGGCACTGGCCGCGAGGACAGACGATCCCATCGACAGCAGGCAGAACGGCGGGCTGAAATTGAAAGGAAGGTCCGGCCGGAACGCCAGCAGGCCGATGAAGTGAGTTGTCCAAAGGCCAGCCGCGAGCGCGGCCACGGAAGCGATCAGCCGGGGTTGCTGCAGCATCCCCTGGGGATCGCGCACCCTGGCGAGCAGGCGGCCCGTGACATGGGTCGCCAGAATGCACATCAGGCAAGCTACCGCGACCAGGCCAAGGTCATGATCCTGTGTGATGCATTCAATGACCCTCGCCATGCCCGACACCCTCGGTAGATCACGCCACCTTCGGCTGAAAGGGTTATCAGCCGGTTAATTCCGGAGCGCTTTCTTATGGCGCACCGCAGGCCGGTTGGGGCGGCAATGCGCTGTAGCTCGTTGTTTCCCAAGCAGATTCACGCCTCCGGGCCTTTCGGCCCTCCGGCGACCGTTTAGGGTTTGGGTTGAAGGCAATGACCTGGCGCAGCGGCTGCTTGCTGAAAAATGCCGCATCATGCCCAAGGCAGCGCCGGAGGCGGAACAGGGCGACGCCGTTTCGTCCGTGGCCCGCGGCTCGATTATCAGGCCTGGCAGTGCCGCCGTTCCATCAAATGCCATCGGCCAGGCGCAAGGCGCGTGCCTCCACGCACGCTTGATACGGCAGGACGACGCTTTCATGACGCCGGTCCCGCATGACACGACCGGACATGAATGCCGCATAAGGACGCGGCCCCGCGGCGCCAGGGCAAAGTGGTTCTGGCTGAACAGCGACTCACCCGTGGTCCCAAGCCGGCCATTGTTGCGGCGCGACGCGATCAGCAGGCTTGGCATGGCGTTCGCCACGGCCATGGGCCGACGCCAACCCGGCCGCGGCTCCGACACGCTGCCTGGCGCAATCCATCCGCGCCCAGCATTAGACGGGGATAAGGGCGTTTGAATCATGCAGGCGCTGGAACCTTCAGGTCGTGTTCCGGCAAGTCTCCTGTTCCCATGGGAAAAGCCGCACAACAGCCATCACAAGACCCGAAACCGGTTGATGAGGCGCCAGGGGCGCAACCGCGCTTCCCCAGGGCATGGGGCAGGGATCAGGCACAAGCTTGCCATAACAAACAGGCGCGCCCCGAAGAGCACGCCTGCCTGTCATGGCGGGGATACCCGTGGGCGAAACCACAGCCGGCACGAAGAACCTAGGCGACAAAGATTACCAACAAGTTAACGCGGAAGCACTTTCGCACACGATAAGCCACTTCGCTTCAGCCAGCTCCCGGCATGCGGACATAATCAGGACGACGTCACCAAGCGGCCGTCAGCCTGAGGCCGTCCCATGCTACCGCACGGACGTGATGGCGTTGCGGTTCTGCGCCCACGCCTCGGGGGTCGAGGCGGGATCGACCGGCCGGGACTTGCCGTAGCTGATCGTCTCGATCCGTCCCCGGTCGGTGCCATGCGCCACAAGGTAATCGCGATCCGCGTTGGCGCGCCGCTGGCCCAGCGCGAGGTTGTACTCCTCGGTCCCGCGCTCGTCGCAGTTGCCGGCGACCCAGACGTTCACTTGCGGGTATTGCCGCAGCCAGCCGGCCTGCCGATCCAGCGTGCTGGTCGCCTGACCGGTCAGAACGTTGCGATCCTTGTCAAAGAAGATGCGGTCACCGGAGGTCTGCACCAGATCCTCCTGCGTGCCAGGCGCGGCCCGTCCAGCGCCAGCGGCGCCCGCGGCGCCCGCGCCGTAGGCGTTCGTGCCTCCCGAACCATTCGCATCCCTCGAGTCACTGGACGAGGAGCAGGCGCTCAGCAATCCCATGCCCAGCAAGCACATCAGGCTCCATTGTTTCATGGCCGGCTCTCATACATGGATCAACTCCGGGCGCGAGAATGGACGCGGCGTCGCACACGCCCTGATAGGCGACGCGGTTCGAGTCCGGCAAGCGCATTCAATCCGTGACGGCGGCGTAGACCAGGTCACGGAACAGGACGCGGTAATGCTCACGCTGCGCCGGCGCCTGGATCATCAGCACGGCGAACAGCCGTTCCACCGGATCGACCCAGAACGTCGTGCCGGCGGCGCCGCCCCAGTAATAGCTGCCCACCGATCCGGGAAAGGGAGCAAGCCCGGCCTGGGTCCGCACGGCAAAGCCCAGGCCAAAGCCATGCCCCGGCGGCAGCAGGTCCGAGGCGGCGGTGATGCCCATGCCCAGGTGGTCGGCGGTCATCAGCTCGATGGTCTTGCGCCCAAGCAGCCGGGTCTGGCCCAGGCGGCCGTTGCCCGCAAGCATGGCCAGGAAGCGGGCGTAATCCATCGTCGTGGCGACCAGCCCGCCGCCGCCCGATTCGAACACGGCGGGACGGCGCACCTCCAGCAGGGCGACATCCCCGCCGCCCTCCGGGTCCTTGGCAAAGGCTTCCGCGATGCGTCCCTGCTCCTTGTCCGGCACGCTGAACCCGGTGTCCGCCATGCCCAGCGGCGTCAGGACCCGCTCCGCCAGGAAGCGGCCAAGGCCCTGGCCGGACACAACCTCGACCAGGCGGCCCAGCACATCGGTGGAGCGGCTGTATTCCCAGGCAGTGCCGGGCTGGTGCAGCAGCGGCAGGCCGGCCAGCGCATCGGCCTGCTCGGCGTTGCTTTGCATCAGCCGGGCGACGCGCGCCTGCGCATAGGCCTTGTGAACAGGCGTGTCGCCGCGGAACTCATAGGTCAGGCCGGAGGTGTGGCGCAGCAGGTCCTGGATGGTGATCGGCGACTGGACGTCGATCCGGCTGTAGCTGTCGCCGGAGATCACGCCGACCGCCGCCTGGTTGAACGCGGGAATATACTGGCCGATCGGGTCGCCCAGCAGCAGCCGCCCTTCCTCCCACAGCATCATGACCGCCACGGACACGATCGCCTTGGTCATGGAGTAGACGCGGAAGATGGCATCCGTCCCCATGGGCTTGCCCGATGCCGGGTCCTGCACGCCAAAGCTTTCGTGAAAGGCGATCTTGCCATGCCGCGCGATCAGCGCGACGCCGCCCGGAAGATGACCGCTGGCGACGCGCGCATTCAGCGCCGAGGACAACCGGCCCAGCGCGGCCGGATCAAGGCCGACCTCCTGCGGCGTCGCGACAGGCAATGGTGTCGTCATGCAACGGCTCCTTCCAACATGCAGGCCGGGAGTATGGCCGGACAAGCGGCCGGATCAAGACGCTCCGATAGGCGCGGGGTGGGCGAGCCCCCCGGGGAGCCCCCGCCCGCCCCCCCCCCCCGCCGCCGCGGGCCCCGGCG
>CAXTXZ010000181.1:0-7235 GCA_964248015.1 uncultured Rhodopila sp.
GCCCGGGACGCTCGGGCACCGCCGCGATGGCGGCCACCGGCAGCATCATGAGCAGGCAGGCGAGTGGTCGATGCGATACGGTCATGACCTGCTAAGCGTCGCGATCCGTGTTCGGGTTCCGACGAACTTGCCCTTCCCGTGCGCCTGATCGCAACAGGCCGGCTGCGCCCGGGGCCGGAAGCGGAGCTGTTCGACCGCTACAACGCCCGGCTGCGCCCGAAGCTCGCCGTCAGCGAAATCGCTGAGGGCCGCGGCGCGGCGGCTGAAGCCAAGCGGCGGGAAGGCGAGGCGCTTCTCGCTGCCCTGCCCCCGTCCGCGCTGGCCGTGGCGCTCGACCTCGGCCCGCCCGCACCCGGCAGCGACGGCCTGGCGCGGCTCCTGGAGCGCTGGCTCGGCCAGCCGCGCCCGCTGTGCTTCGTGGTCGGCGGCGCGGAGGGTCTGGACGCCGCCGTGCTGGCCCGGGCCGACCACGTGCTGTCGCTGGGGCCGATGACCTGGCCGCACCTGCTGGTCCGCGCCCTCTTGGCCGAGCAGTTGTTCCGCGCCCAGTCCATCCTGTCCGGCCACCCTTACCACCGCGCGTCCAGGCCTTGACCTGTTCAAGCCTTCTTGCCGCAGCGCAGCAGTTTCGCCATACCGGAGTGTCCGCAGGAGAAGCGTGCCATGCCCAACCCGTCCCGACCCGTCATGCTGGTGATCCTGGACGGCTGGGGCTGGCGGGGCGACGCGGCGGACAACGCGATCGAGCAGGCGGACACGCCCACCTTCGACCGGCTGAGCCAAGGGCCGCACGCCTTCCTCAGCACCTCCGGCCTGGATGTCGGGCTGCCCGAGGGGCAGATGGGCAACTCGGAGGTCGGCCACCTGAACATCGGCGCCGGGCGCGTGGTGATGCAGGAACTGCCGCGCATCGGCCTCGCGGTCGCCGACGGCAGCCTGGCGCAGAAGCCGGAGCTGCTGGCCCTGGCCGACGCCGTGCGGCAATCGGGCGGCGTGTGCCACCTGATGGGCCTCGTGTCGGCTGGGGGCGTCCACGCCCACCTGGACCACGCGGCCGCCCTGGCGCGCATCCTGGCCGCCTCCCGGGTGCCGGTGCGCATCCACGCCTTCACCGACGGGCGCGACACCGCGCCGCGTTCGGGGGGCGACTGCATCGCCCGCCTGCAAGCCGCCCTGCCGGACAACGCGCGCATCGTCACCGTGACCGGCCGCTACTACGCCATGGACCGCGACCACCGCTGGGACCGGGTGGAGAAGGCGTACCTCGCCATGGCGGAAGGGCGCGGCGCGAACTTCGCCGACGCCGCGAGCGCCATGGATGACGCCTACGGCAAGGGCGTCACCGACGAGTTCGTCGTGCCCGCCACCATCGGCGCCTACGACGGCATGAGGGACGGCGACGCCCTGGTGTGCTTCAACTTCCGCGCCGACCGGGTGCGGGAGCTGCTGGGCGCGCTGCTTGACCCGGGCTTCGCCGGCTTCGCCCGGCCCCGGTTCTACCGGTTCGCCGCCGCCCTCGGCATGACGCGCTACAGCGACGCGCTGGAGCCGTTCATGGGCGCGCTGTTCCACCCGCAGCACATGGGCAACCTGCTGGGGGAGGTCGTGTCCAAGGCCGGGCTGCGGCAGCTCCGCATGGCGGAAACCGAGAAGTATCCGCACGTCACCTACTTCCTGAACGGCGGGCAGGAGGTCGCCTTTCCCGGCGAGGACCGGACCATGGTGCCGTCGCCCAAGGTCGCGACCTACGACCTGCAGCCCGAGATGTCGGCGCCCGAGCTGACCGACCGCGCCGTGGCGGCCATCGCGTCGGGCACCTACGACCTGATCGTGCTGAACTTCGCCAATCCCGACATGGTGGGCCACACCGGCAGCCTGCCCGCGGCGATCAAGGCGGTGGAGACCGTGGACGTGGGCCTTGGACGCATCGCCGAGGCCATCCGGGCGCAAGGCGGCGCGCTGCTTGTCACCGCCGACCATGGCAATTGCGAGTTGATGAGGGACCCCGAAACGGGGGCTCCGCACACCGCGCACACCACCAACCCGGTGCCGGTCGTGCTGATGGGCGGTGGTGGGGCGGCGATCTCGGATGGCCGCCTTGCCGACCTTGCCCCCACGCTGCTTGACCTGCTGGGGGTTGCGCAGCCGACGGAAATGACCGGCCGCTCGCTTATCCGCCGGCAAGCCGGGATCACTCCGGCATAAGCCGGTACATCGTCCCGTCGAACCGCGCGAGACGCATGCTTTTCATCGGCCGGTAGTCAGTTGGGCTGGAGCTGATCGTGATGCCGGGCAGCACCATCGGCAATTTTGTCGTGTCCGGCAGGCTGGTCGCGGCTTTCAGGATGTTCTCCCGAGACGGGTCGTTGCCGGCCTGTTGCAGCACGACGACGAGCGCCTGCGCCATGGTGTAGCCGTAGGCCCAGACCGGGTTGGCGGGATCGCTCTCGGGGGCATATTTGGCCCGCCATGCCTGGAACTCCTTCATGCCGGCATCGTCTTTCCAGCCGGGATCAGTGGGGTCTTTCAAATACTGGGCGGTGACCACGCCAACCGCTTTGTCAAAGCCAGCCGATTCCAGTGCTGGCTTCACCCCCGAGCCGTTTGAGTCGACGATGTGGATCGGATGCCAGTCGATGTCGCCAACCTTGCGGATTGCCATCGCGGCGAATTTCGGCGTGCTCGCATCGTAGAGAAGGTCTGCCCCGGAAGCGTGCAATTGCAGGATCTGTGAATCCACCGTGGGATCGGTGACCTCGTAGGACAATGACTTGACGACCATCTTGTCATACTTGTCGCCAAGCCCATCCTTCAGCCCGTTGACATAGTCGCGGCCGAGGTCATCGTTCTGATAAAGGATGCCGATCTTCGCGTCCGGCTTGGTTTCCAGGATGAACCGCGCGTACATCTGCCCTTCCAACCGGTAGCTTGGCTGAAACGGAATGCCCCATTTGTACTCCTCGGTGTTGGTCACGAACATCGACGCGCCGGAACCCAGCCAGATGTCCGGCACCTTCTTCTGGTTGTAGTATTTGCGGATGGCGGCGTTGGGCGCCGTGCCGACGGTCTGGAACAGGATCGCGACCTGGTCTTCCTCAATCAGCCGACGGACGACCTCGATCGTCTTCGGCGGGCTGTAGCCGTCATCCACGGCGATCAGGTTTATCTTGCGGCCGTTGATGCCGCCCTGGTCGTTGATCATCTTGAAGTAGTCGGATTCGGCGGTGGAGATCTGGCCGTACACGCTGGCCGGGCCGCTGAACGGCGCGCTCTGGCCGATCTTGATTTCCGTCGCCGTCACGCCGGGCATTGGTTTCTGCGCCCAGGCGGGCAGCACCGCCAGCAGACCCATGGCGGCGAGGGGTAGCTTGCCGATCCTCATTGTCGTCTCCCTGATGCGCCAGCGGTTCATGCCGCTGGTCGCGCCGTTATCTTGGCACTGCCGCCAGCCGGATGCCAGATGCGGCGCCGCGCGGCATCCACAACGCGCAGCCCAGCGCGGTCAGGGTTGAAACGGCTGCCGCTCCGGCCAGCACATACAGGCCGGTTTCAAAAGTGCCAGTTGCTTCCTTGGTCCATCCGACCGCAATTGGCCCCAGATAGCCGGCGAAGTTGCCCAGGGAATTGATCAGCGCCAGCCCGGCCGCCAGAGCCGCTCCGGTGAGAAACGTTGAAGGCAAGGGCCAGAACGGCGACTTCATGCCGTAGAAGCCCACCGTGGCGAGGCCGAACGCCGCCAGCACCCACAAGCTGTCATGCAGCAGCGCCGCGAGCAACATGCCCAGCGTGGCGCAGCCGCAGGTGACAACAAGCGTCCAGTAGCGGTCGAAGCGTTTGTCCGACAGGTGGCCGCACACGACGATGGCGATCGTGCCGAAGACATAGGGGATCGAGGTCAGCAGGCCAGCCTGGGTATTGGTGACACCGATCGCCTTGAGGATTTGCGGCAGGAACAGCACCGTGCCGACACCGGCCATGCCGATGCCGCCGAACATGACGGCAAGGATCAACACCCTGGGGTTGGTCATCGCCGCGCGGATGCCGAAGCTGCGCACTTGCTCGATCGCATGGGTTTCGCGGCGCAGCGTCTCGTCCAGCCAGGACGCTTGCGCCGTTGTGAGCCAGCGCGCCTCTGATGGCCGCTCGGTCAGAAGGAACAGCACGCTCACGCCGATCAAGGCGGTTGGCACGCCCTCGCCGATGAACATCCATTGCCAGCCGTGCAGGCCCCCTATCCCCTCCATTTGCAGGAAAGCGGTGGAAACAGGGGCGCCAATCGCCGTGGCCAGGGGCAGGCCGGTCAGGAACCAGCCGGTCACCCGGCCACGATGGCTCTGTGGGAACCAGCGGTGGAAGTACAGCAACAGGCCCGGGAACAAGCCGGCCTCGGTTATGCCGATCAGGACGCGGACGATAAAGAAGCTGACGGGCCCGGTGACCAGGGCAGTGGCCGCCGAGAGCAATCCCCACGAGATCATGATGCGGGCAATCCAGCGGCGCGCGCCGACCTTTTGCAGGATAATGTTGGAGGGGACTTCAAGCAGGCAGTAGCCCCAGAAGAACGCGCCTGCCGCAAGGCCGTAGATGTATGCGCTCAAGCCTAGGTCGCGGTTCATCGTCAGCGCCGCGAAGCTGACGTTGATACGGTCAATGTAGCATAGAATATACAACAGGAAGCAGAACGGTATCAGGCGTATGTAGACCTTGCGCAGCGTTGTCCGTTCAAGCGCCGAGACCGCAGATGCATCCATGGCCGCTGTCTTCCCAACCGATTGCATTACAGCGCAGCGTGGCCCAATTGAGACTGCGATGCGCTATAATTTATTGTTTTATAAGAAGATTCACGCCTTCGAACCTTTCGGCCACCTGGCGATCCGCTATTTCCTTTGAAAGGATAGTGTCACTTGCGGCACAGTGGCGCAAGCATTTCACCGCTGTGCGGGTGGTCGATCCAGGGCCTTGGAGCGCCTAGCCCTCTGGCGCGCATCCGCGGGACGTGCTCAGCGTCAAGCTTGGTGCCACCAAGGGTGAGCCGGATGAGCCGAGCCATGATGACGGCCGATGGCTCACCGCCGAGCTTGGTTAGCCGAACGCGCCGACCTCGTGCGTCACGGCCGTCGCGATCTCCCGCACCATGTCAAACAGACGGCGGATCGGGGTGAAAATCTCCTCGTGCTCCCGCGCATAGGCGCTGGCGCGGCGCTTTGGCGCGGGCTCGCCGTAGTCGCAGTCCGCCGCAGGGTCGGAGGCGGAGGGGAAGATCTCCGCCAGGACGTTCAAGGAGGCGCCGATGTCAAGACGCAAGATGGCAGCTTCCAGGCCCTGCCGGCTGACGCTGTGACGCGGCGAGAAGTCCGGGATCTCGGTCGCCAGCAGCCATATCCGGTGGATCAACGCGAGGCGCAGCGCGTGCAGCAGCACTTCGCGGCTTTGCATGTGCGGCACGTCCGGCCAAGTGGCCCGCAGCGCCAGGTGATCGGCCGAGATGCGCCGGAACATCGACTGCGCGGCGGCCCAGATGTCCAGCCGCTCCAGTGCCCGCGCGACGGCCACCAGGGCTTCTTGCCGGCCGGGCCGCGTGGTGTGGCTGGCGCGGTCCAGCCAGGTGCCGGGATCAAGGGTGGCGATCACCGCGCGCAGCACCTCGATGTCTGAATGGGCCAGGGCATGGCTGGCGAAGTCCATCGCGCGCTTGAAGCGGCGGCTGGACTGGCGCAACTCATTGAACGTTTCCGGATGGCGGGCGGCGGCGGCGCCGATGCCTTGCAGCGTGTTGGCGCACCAGCCGAGTTGTTGCAGGATCGCGTTGTTCGGGATCGCCCGCAGCTCACGCGGGTGACGGATGCGGGCAATGCCGCTCATGCCGTCGGACTGGCGCGCGGCGGGACGCGAACCGGTGCGGTCCAGCAGGGACGGGCCAAAGGCCCCGAGCAGGGCGGCGTAACCGGCGTCCTCGACAAGGCCGCCCATGGCGGTGCGGATCGTGGCGAAGAAATCGGCGGCGAAATCGGGATTGGCGTAGACCGGGTCCTCGATCGGGCCGGCGGCGGGATGGTAGGTTTGTTCGGCGATGCGGGTGATCGTCGCCAGGGCCAGTTCAGGCGCGCCGAACAGCAGGTAGCCGTCGCCGCCCTGGAAGGCGGCCTCCTCGCGCACCTTCAGGCCGGCTCGGCTCAGCGCCTGGCGGGACGCGGTGGGCGACAGGTATTTCAGCCGGTCGGCGAGCGAGCCGGGATGCGCGCCGCGGCCGATGCTCTCGCCGTGGGTGTCGAACAGGATGACCTCGACGCCGGTGACACCGTGATTTTCCAGCGTCTGGCCAATCTTCAGGCGCAGGCGTTCGATCAGGTAGCTGGCGGCGAGCTGGCCGACGTAGCGGCCGGAATCCGAGTAGCCGAACTGCAGCGCCAGCTTTCCGGTGACCTTGAGGTACTCGCGGTAATGCGGGCTGCGCAGGGCCTCTTCAAGCACGGTGGCGCCCTGTTCCAGAGCCTCGGCGGTTTCAAACAATGGACTGATTTCGATCTGGCGCTCAATGCCGAACAGGCGCGCGAGCCACAGGGCGGCGAGAAGCGTGTAGCCGGTTTCGGTTTCGGCGATCAGGAAACGCACCGGCGCGAAGCCGTCGATGTGCTTGACGATCTGCGCCACTGTCATCATCAGCTTGGCGGCGGAGGCTTGCTCGCTGATCAGGGCGCCAAAATCAACCGGTTCCGGCTTGACCGTGTCGAGCGCCGTGTTGATCGCTGCGAACAGCGCGCGCCGCCTGGAAGGGTCTTCCGGCGCATCGGAAAGCCCCAGGCGCTGGCGGACGACGTTGTGGATCTGCGAGGAGTTCAGGCGGGTGTGGGTGTGCGCCAGCGACAGGCCGTGCGACATCAGCCCGGCCCGCGCGACAGTCAGCGCCAGCTTGGCGTGCTCGCCTGCCTTGGCGACCGCTGCCGTGAACAGCGGCAGCAGCGGCGCTGGCGTGGTCAGGGCGGTGTCCCGGTTGCCAACCAGGGCTTGGGCAAAGGCAACCACCTTGGGTGGGTCCGGCTGGTCCGGGCACAGGTCGATCTGGTTGCTGACGGCATCGCGCGCCTGGTTGATCCGGTCAGCCAGATCGGTGGCGCCAGGCAGTTCGGCGACCTGCGCGTGCAGCCGGGCAAGCTGGAGGCGTTTCATCTCCAGCCGCAGGCGCAGCGTGTCCCACCAGCCGATGTCGGTGCGCCCATCGGTGTCATAGCCGACCC
>CAXTXZ010000182.1:0-2716 GCA_964248015.1 uncultured Rhodopila sp.
TCTCGCCGCATTTCCAGCTCGTCGAGGACCGTGACGCCGACGACGCGCTGACCGACGCGCGCGAGGCGATGCTCGCCGACGCCACCACTCCCGCCGCCTTGCAGGCGCTGCGGATCTTGGCCGGGATGACCACCGCCGACCAGTTCGGCATGCACGTCAAAATGTTGCAGGCCGACCGCCAGCGCCTCGGCAACGCGCTCCGGCTCAAGGAGGGCCTGGAACGCGCGCAGCGCCGGGCGCTGGGCGTGACGGCGCATGACCCGCTGGCGGATGCCGTCACCTGGCTGGGCGAGGCTGCGTTGCGCGACGCCGCCAGGGCTGTTCTGAAGGACGGAACTCCAACCGCCAAGGAAAAAGCTGCCTCTATCCTGGACTGGCTTAGCCAGGACGCCACTCAGCGGCAACGGAATTGGCCTGATTGGCTCTCCCTGTTCCTGAGCGGCAAGGGTGAGCCATACGCGGCCTCCACCTTGGTAGGCCAGAAGCTGTCCAAGCGGCAACCGGAACTGGCCGACCGTTACCTGGAAGAAGCCGCCCGCATATTGCGTATCGAAGATGCACGCAAAGCCGTTCGCCTCGCCGCCGTGTCCAACGCCCTGGCCCTGCTCGCCGGTCCTGTCGCCAGCGCCTACACCCACCGCAAGGACTCGGCCGGGTTGCTCGACTACGCCGATCTGATCGACCGCACGCGCGCCCTGCTGTTCGATCCCGGCGCGGCCTGGGTGCTCTACAAGCTGGACGGCGGCCTCGACCACCTGTTGCTGGACGAGGTGCAGGACACCGCCCCCCAGCAATGGCGCATCGCCCACGCCCTCACCGAGGAATTCTTCTCCGGCGCCGGCGCGCGCGACCAGCCCCGCACCGTCTTCGCCGTAGGCGACCGCAAGCAGTCGATCTACTCCTTCCAGGGCGCGGACACCCATGAATTCGACCGATCTCACGATGAGCTGGCCCGCCGCGTGCGCGCCTCCGCGCAAACCTTCCAGGATGTCGGCCTGGACGTGTCGTTCCGCTCCACCAAGCCCGTGCTGGCCCTGGTCGACGCCGTCTTCGCCCACCCTCTCGCCGCGCCGGGAGTCGTCGCTCCCGGCGAAGCGTTGACGCACTACGCCGATCGCGCCGGCCATGCCGGCCTCGTCGAGATCTGGCCCCTCGCCCCGCCGCCCGACGCCGCGCCGCCGACGCCCTGGATCGTGCCGGAGCAGAACCAGTCGCAGACCTCGGCCCGCCAGTCGCTCGCCAACACGCTGGCGGACTGGATACGCCAGCAGACCGACGGCACGGTGTTGCTGCAAAGCAAGGGCCGCCCCCTGACGCCGGGCGACGTGCTGATCCTGGTGCGGCGGCGCGACGCGTTCGGCCGCGCCCTTGTGCGCGCGCTGAAATCGCGCGGCGTGCCGGTGGCCGGGTTGGACCGCATGGTGCTGACCGATCAGCCGGCGGTGCAGGACCTGATGGCGCTGGCCGACGCCCTGCTGCTGCCCGGCGACGACCTGGCCTTCGCCTGCCTGTTGACCAGCCCGCTGGGCGGCCTGTCCGACGACGACCTGTCCGACCTCGCGATGGAGCGGCGGGGATCGCTCTGGGACGCCCTGCGCGACAGGGCGCACGAACGCCCCTGCTGGCATCAGGCCGCCGACTTCTTCGCCCGCCTCCTGGGCCGCGTCGATTACGTCACACCCTACGCCCTGTTCGCCGAGGCCCTAGGCCCCCTGGGCGGCCGTGCTCGGCTGTTCGCCCGTCTCGGCCCCGAGGCCGCCGAACCGGTGGACGAACTGCTCAACGCCGCCGTCACCTACGCCAACCGCCTGCCGGCATCCCTGCAAGGCTTCCTGCACTGGCTCCGCCGCTCGGGCGCGGAGGTGAAGCGCGAAGCCGAGGCCGCCGGAGGCTTCGTGCGCATCATGACGGTCCACGGCGCGAAGGGCCTGCAAGCGCCGCTGGTCATCGTGCCGGACACCGCCGCACTGCCCAAGGATGACATCCCCATCGTCTGGGCCGCCGACCCCAACACCAGCCGCGAGGTGCCGCTCTGGGCGCCCCGCAGGGAATTCCGCTGCAATGCGCTGGACCGCCTGCGCGCCGCCGAGCGCCAGCAGCGCATGGAGGAACACAATCGCCTGCTCTACGTCGCCCTGACCCGCGCCGAGGACCGCCTGCTAGTCTGCGGCTGGCAAGACAAGAGCACGCCGAAAGACGAATGCTGGCATAATTTGGTCTGGCAAGGCTTCGAAAGCCTGCATCCGGAACGCGAACCGTTCGCCGCATGGCCAGGCGAGGCGCTGCGGCTGCGCTCGCCGCAGGCCGCTGCCCCTGAGTTGCCGGCTGGATCGGTCCAGTCCGGCCAGGTCGATCATCTGCCCGCCTGGATCGGCGTCGCGCCGGACTGGTTGCCGCCGCCGCCGCCTCTCGAACCGCCACGGCCTGTCCCGCTTGCCCCAAGCCGTCCGGATGGCGTGGAGATGGGCGATCTGCCGGCCGCGGAATCGCCGTTGAACATCGGCGGCAACCGCTTCCTGCGCGGGCGGGTGACCCACACCTTGTTGCAGCATCTCCCTTCCGTGCCGCACGACGCGCGCCTTGCGGCGGCGCTGCGTTATCTCGCCAAGCCCGCGCACGGCCTTCTGCTGGCGGACGCCGAGCAGATCGCGGCTGAGGTTCTGGAGGTCATGGCGCATCCGGAGCTGGCGCCCCTGTTCGGCCCCGGCTCACGCGC
>CAXTXZ010000182.1:2816-7206 GCA_964248015.1 uncultured Rhodopila sp.
CAATCGGCTGAGGCCGCTTGACCCGCCCCTGCGTTAGCCCCACGTTTCATCCAAGCTCTTACAATTTGAAGGTTGCTTCCCATGGGCGCGAACACGGTTGCGGTAACAGACAAAAGCTTTGCCACTGATGTGGTCGAAGCCAGCAAGGCAGGCCCGGTGCTGGTCGATTTCTGGGCGGAGTGGTGCGGCCCGTGCAAGATGATCGGCCCGGCTTTAGAGGAACTGGCAGGCGAGTTCGCCGGCAAGCTGACGGTCGCCAAGGTAGACATCGACAACAACCCCATGTCGCCCAATCAGTTCGCGGTGCGCGGCATCCCCACCCTGATCCTGTTCAAGGACGGCAAGCCAGCGGCAACCCAGGTTGGCGCGCTGCCGAAGGGCCGGCTGAAGGACTGGATCGCCGGCAACATCTGATCGAGGGCCGGCGCGTCTTGCGGACGGTCAGACTGGCAAACGCCCGCCCGGCCCTGGGCATTTCCAGCCGCTACAACGACCGGTCGAGCTTCAAAACCTCGCCGGCCAGATAAAGGCTGCCGCAGATCAGCACACGAGCCGGCCCGCTGCCACGTGGGATTCCACGCAACGCGTCCACGACCCGAGGTCCCGCATGCGCAACGCCGCCAGAGGCTGCGACAATCGCCTCCACCGGCAAGGCGGCATGTTGGGCAGGCTCCTGAACCGCCCACACCGAGGCCGCCAAGGGCAGCAGCGGGCGCAGGAACTCGGCTGAATCCTTGGTTTGCGTCATCCCGACAACCAGATGCGCCGGGCAGGCCGCCCAGCCTTTGAGGTGTTCCGCCAGGACAACGCCAGCGCCAGGATTATGCCCGCCGTCCAGCCAAAGCTCCCAGCCCGCCGGCAGCAGATGCGCCAGCCTGCCGTCCAGTCGCTGCAACCGCGCGGGCCACTCGGCGTCGGCAAGGCCCGCCGCGTCAAATGACAGGCCAGCAGCCCGCAAAGCCGCAACCGCGATGCCAGCGTTATCGTGTTGAAACTGGCCGCGCAGGCTCGGAGGAGGCGTCATCAACTTGCCGGTGGCATCGTTGTAGCAAAGGCCTTCCGCAACCGGCGAAACCTCCCAGTCCCGCCCCCGCAGCAGGACCGGGGCTCCCAGTGCGCCGGCATGGTCCAGCAGAACACGCTTGACCGCATCCGGCTGCGCGCCGACCGCCACCGGAACGCCCGGCTTCATGATGCCTGCCTTCTCGCCGGCGATCGCCTCGACAGTCGGGCCAAGCAGTTCCCGGTGATCCAGCGAGATCGAGGTGATCGCGCACGCCGCCGGCGCTTCAATGACGTTCGTCGCGTCGCCCCGGCCGCCGAGGCCAACCTCCAGCACGCACAGGTCGGCAGGCGTCTGGGCGAACAGGTCGAACGCGGCGGCGGTGATGACCTCGAACACGGTGATCGGCGCGTTGCCGTTGATGCGCTCGATGCGCTCCATCGTGGCGATCAGGCGCTCATCCTCGACCAGGGCGCCGGCGATGCGGATGCGTTCGTTGAAGCGCTCCAGATGCGGCGACGTGTAGACATGGACGCGCTGCCCCGCCGCCTCGGCCATCGCGCGGAGAAACGCGCACGTGCTGCCCTTGCCGTTGGTGCCAGCGACGTGGATCACCGGCGGCAGATGCCTTTCCGGATGTTCCAGACGAACCAGCAGGGCGCGCAGCCGGTCCAGGCTGAGGTCGATCAGCCGTGGGTGCAGGCGTTCAAGGCGAGCGGCGATTTCCTCGACCGGATGGGTCACGCCGCCTGCTGCCCCTTGTCGGCAGCCACGGTCGCCGGCGCGATGCTTCCCGACAGCAGCCCAATGACTCGCGCCAGCATGCTCGGCATGTCGGCGCGTTTGACCACCATGTCGATGATGCCGTGCTCCAGCAGGTATTCGGCCCGCTGGAAGCCATCGGGAAGTTTCTCGCGCACCGTCTGCTCGATCACGCGTGCGCCGGCAAAGCCTATCAGCGCGCCCGGTTCGGCAATATGGATGTCGCCCAGCATGGCGAAACTGGCGGTGACTCCGCCCGTGGTGGGATCGGTCAGCACGACGATGAACGGCAGCCCGGCCTCCTTGACCAGCCGGGTGGCGATCACGGTGCGCGGCATCTGCATCAGGCTCACCGCGCCCTCCTGCATCCGCGCGCCGCCCGATGCCGTGAAAACGATCAGCGGCACCTGCTGCAAGACGGCGAGCCGAGCCGCCGCGACGATCGCGTCACCGACGGCCGCGCCCATCGTGCCGGCGATGAAGTCGAAGTCCATCACCGCGACAACAGCTTTTTGGCCGCCGATCGTGCCGTGCGCCACGGTGATGGCGTCATCGCTGTGGGTCTTCTCGCGCGCCTCCTTCAATCGGTCCGAGTAGCGCTTGGTGTCGCGGAAACGCAGCGGGTCCGCCGCGGGCTTCGGCAATTCGATGCGCGTGTAGGCGTTCTCGTCAAACGTCCAGTCCAATCGCTCCATCACGCTGACGCGCATGTGGTGGCCGCAATGCTGGCACACCTTGCGGTTGGCCAGCAGGTCACGGTGAAAGATCATCTGCTGGCAACTTGGGCATTGCTGCCAAAGCTTGTCCGGCACCTCGGTTCGGGTGAACAGGGTGCGTATCCTGGGGCGAACGTATTCCGTGAGCCAGCTCATGCCCACGTGGATAGCGTTGCGGCGATGCGGCGGCAACCCTGGCGCCTGCCATCGACAGGCGGGAACACCATGCTCCCCAGCCTGGGCAAGCCGTCTCCGTCACACCGGGTTCACATGCATCCCGCAAGGGCGGCACGCTAGGCTGCGTGCCAGTCAGTGTGGAAGGGAACATCATGGCGCACTATCAGCGGGATATCGGGCTGCGCAACGACGACGGTTCCGGGCGTGGCGAAAAGCGGCACGTCTCGGCCAACGTGTCGCGCCTCTTTCCAGATCGCGTGGCGCATGACGGGGCGGAGCACCAGCATACCTGGATCAATGCGCTCACCGCCCTGGACGGAGGCGCCAATGAGCCGAACGACGTGTTCGTCGCGATTCGCGTGACCGAGGGCGGCATTGGCCAGACCATTCCGTTTGAAATTGACGCGCCGGTGGAGCTGCAAGGACTGCTCATTCCGGCGGATCAGGCGGAGCCGGGACAGGACAACGAGGGCCTGCCGGTGTTGCACTTCGCCCACGCCCCATTGGGGTTCGTGATCTATGACGGGCGGACATACCAGTAGGCCGCCGCTTGTCCAACAAGGTGTGGTGGCGTGCGCGGGAGCTTCGCCGCCATCCTGTTGCCGACATCCGGGACACATCCCAGATGGCGAAGGTTGAAGGCTTCAGGTGCTGGAGGAATTGAACGCCCCGCCATCCAGCAGCAAATTCTGCCCGACGATATAGCCAACGTTCGCCGAGCACAGGAACGCGCAAGCGTCGCCAAACTCGGCTGGGTCGCCGGCACGGCCCGACGGATTGCTTGAGAGCCGTTCCGCCACCACCTCGTCTATCGGCCGATTGCTTTTGCGCGCCGCCTCGGCGAACCCGCCCCGCAGCCGGTCGGTCAGGAACGGGCCGGGCAGGATGTTGTTGATCACCACGTTATGCCTCGCCACCTGCCGAGCCAGGCCGGCCACGAAGCCGGTCAGGCCCGCGCGAGCGCCGTTGCTCATGCCAAGCTCCGGGATCGGCGACTTCACGGAGCCCGAGGTGATGTTGACGATCCGCCCGAACCGGCGGTCGATCATGCCGTCAACCACCGCCTTGATCAGGAAGATCGGCGCCAGCATGTTGGCATCGACCGCCTTGATCCACATGTCGCGATCCCATTCGCGAAAATCCCCCCGAGGCGGCCCGCCATTGTTGTTCACCAGGATGTCGGGCGCCGGGCATGCCGCGAGCGCCGCATCTCGGCCTGCCTCCGACGTAATGTCGCCGGCAACCGCCGTGACCTTCGCTCCGGTCATCTGCCGGATTTCCCCCGCGGTGGCCTCCAGGGTCTCCGCCGTGCGGGCGGTGATCACCAGTTCCACCCCCTCCCGCGCCAGGGAGATCGCGCAGGCGCGTCCCAGTCCCTTGCTGGCCGCGCACACGATGGCTTTCTTGCCGCTCAATCCCAGGTCCATGGTTTCGCCCCTCCGTTCGCGCTTGCCGGAAGTGTATCAGCCGGCCGCGGCACCGACTACCCGGCAACAGGCGGCATGGCTGGCCGTGCCGTATGAGCGGGCCTGCGGCCGGAGCGCCTTTGCCCAAGCCTCTCGGCTGAACCAGAGTGAAACCTGGTCATCAATCCCGGCAGGCCAGCCGCCAAGCAGGCCGCATGGGCAGGTTGCAGCAATAAGGATGCGCCAAAAGCGATTACACGGCTCCCATGTCTTTCAGCTCGCGGCTAAGCTGCCGGACTGCATCGCCGCCGAACGCGACGTAGAGA
>CAXTXZ010000183.1:0-6500 GCA_964248015.1 uncultured Rhodopila sp.
GATCCCGTTCAGGTTGCCTGCCTGAACGGGTGAAGATGCTCGCTGAAACAATATGTCAGAGTTTTTCCGTGAGCCAATGCGAACGGAAAAGCTCTAAGCAACAAGCCTTCCGCGCGGCCGGCCAATCCCCTGAAGCGGCTCTTGCGCAACCGGCGCCGAACGATCAAGGGTTGAAGAAGTTCGACGAGATGGACGTGCGCGCGAGCAGTTCGCGCAACGCCGGGTTCTGCTCGCTGTTCTCTTCCATCAGCGTTTCCATTGGAACGAAAAACTCGTGCGCGTGGGGAAGCTGGTGGCGGGCGAACCCCTTGTAATGATCGTTTTTCAAGCCGTACAGCACGCGCATTTCCCTCACCGGGACGACGATATCCTGGAACGGCTCATGCAGCACGACCCCGGTCGTCTTCCATCGAGGCGTCGGATCGTTTGGCGCGATTGGCGTGAGCAGCCACTCGACCGGCAACAGGCACATCATCGAATGAGTGCTTGGCGCGAACCGTGACCGTTTATCCAGCAAGTTTTGCAGCGTGCTGCATGCTTCAATCGCCAGGATGTCGACAAAAGGCTCCGCGTAGGTGCCGCCGAAGTTCAACCAAAGCCCGTCGGGAAGGGTGCGCAGCCGCGAGCTGCCGGGAAGCTTCAGGAACGGGCTGCTGATTTTCGCCTCATCCTCTGAAGGCCGGCCGCGAAGCCAGGACTCCTTGCCCCGCCGGGATTTCACGCCAGGCGGCCGCTGTCCCCATCGTTTCAGTCGACTCTTCACCAGGAGATCCAGCGATACCTGTTTCCTCACATGAGCCTCCTGACCAGTCGCAAAGCACCGCAACTATGACGTGTATCTAAGGATTCATGTCTGTTGGAAAGAAATAGACACACTAAATCGTGAATAATGTCACGGTTCCAAAATGTTATCTGCGGCTTGACAGGAATGCCCGCGTATATTCCGATGCAAAATCAAACCGTAATTTGTCTAAGTTTTGGTTTTCCCTGTCGGGAGGCGTAGAAATGGTTTTAATTCAAAAACTTACGCGAAGACCATGAGGCGCGGGCGAATAGGGCCCGCCGCGAACTTATCCACAGGCTGGCGAAAGTTGGATTTCACCAGATGAAATTATGAAGTTAAGGAAACCAAGCGGCATTGGCTGGAAAACCGGCGGTTGGAGAACCGCCGGCAATGACATCCAGGCAATCGGCTCAGCCGCGCTGGGCGACTGGCACATAATCACGCTGGGGCGCGCCCGTGTAAACCTGCCGAGGCCGTCCAATGCGCTGTTGCGGGTCCTCGATCATCTCCTTCCACTGGCTGACCCAGCCGACTGTGCGCGACACGGCGAACAACGCAGTGAACATGCTCGTCGGGAAGCCCATCGCCTTTAAAATGATCCCCGAATAAAAATCGACATTGGGATAAAGCTTACGATCAACAAAATAAGGATCCGTTAACGCGATCTTCTCCAGTTCGATCGCCAGGTCCAGCAACGGATCGCCCTTGATGCCAAGTTCCTGCAGCACATCGTGGCAGGCCTTCTGGATGATCTTGGCGCGCGGGTCATAGTTTTTGTACACCCGGTGGCCAAAGCCCATCAGCTTGGTGTGATTGTCCTTGTCCTTCACGTCGGCCAGGAACGTCTTGATGTTGTTGGTGTGCCCAATCTCCGCGAGCATCTTCAGCACTGCCTCGTTGGCGCCGCCGTGCGCCGGGCCCCACAGGCTGGCGATGCCGGCCGCGATGCAGGCGAACGGGTTGGCGCCCGTCGATCCCGCGAGCCGGACCGTGCTCGTGGAGGCGTTTTGCTCATGATCCGCATGCAGGATCATGATCAGGTCCATCGCCTTGGACAGCACGGGGTTGACCTTGTATTCCTCGGCCGGCACGGCGTGGAACATGTGCAGGAAATTTTCCGCGTATGTCAGGTCGTTGCGCGGAAAGATAAAGGGCTGGCCGACGGAGTACTTGTGGGCCCAGGCGGCGATCGTCGGCAACTTGGCGATCAGCCGGAAGGCGCTGATTTCCCGGCTTTCCTTGTTATGGATGTCCAGGCTGTCGTGGTAGAAGGCCGAGAGCGCGCCGACAACGCCGCACATGACCGCCATCGGGTGCGCGTCGCGGCGGAAACCGTTATAGAACGTTCGTAGCTGCTCATGCAGCATGGTGTGGCGCATCACGCCCAAATCAAATTCGTGCGCCTGCGCCTTGTTCGGCAGATCGCCATTCAGCAGCAGGTAGCAGACTTCCAGGAACGTCGAGTGCTCCGCCAGTTGCTCGATGGGGTAGCCACGGTAGAGCAGAACGCCCTCATCGCCGTCGATATAGGTGATCTTGCTGTCGCAAGACGCCGTCGCCCCATAACCGGGGTCAAATGTGAACACGCCCAAGTCGCCGTATAACTTACGGATATCAAAGACATCCGGCCCGATGCTGCCGGACAGCAACGGCAGGCTGGTGGACTTGTTCGAGCCATCCAGGGTGATGGTGACAGACCGTTTGACTGTTGCGCTCATGCGCGATGTCCTTGTTGGAGTATGAAGGCGCCACCATCCAACGGACGAGGATCGCCACGCGGAACAATGGTTCCAGACAGGATTATGGCGCTCTGCGTCCGGACGCAACCTTCGCATGCGCAGCAATGCGCGAACGGCGGCATCGCCAGGTTAATTGAAAAAGGCTTTCCCTGCTGTCCCGGCTTGCTTGGGTTAAAGCCTCACATGGCGCCAGGAACGGGGCTTTGTTCTAAATCAGGGATTAATGTGGCTATGCGGCGGCAACCCAAGCGCTAATGCAGCACCAGGTGACGGCGCGGACGCAGCGCGGGCGCCGGCCGAGCCTGCTCCGCCTGGCAAGCGCGAATGGCTTTCCTCAAGGCGAGCATGGTGCGGGGCAGGTTAAGATTGACAGCTTCCTCAGCCAGCATGGTCAGGCAGTGCAGGATATGGGCGGCTGTCGCATGCTGAGCCGCCTCGGGCAATTCGTCATCAACCATGGGTGGAACGATCTCTACCGGAAGCTGTCTCACTGGAGCGTGAGATTACGCTCATAATTTATGCGGACAAACCATGCCTGGTTGCAAGAAAAGAGTATGTCAGAGAGAGTACGCAATGAAAATCAAGGCAGAAATGCCACGCAAGATTGGCATTATCGCAGGGGGTGGCGAACTGCCTGCGAAAGTCGCCGCGGCTGCTCGGGCGGCGGGACGCGACGTCTTCATCCTGGGCCTGGAAGGCCATGCCGATCCAGCCGTGTTGGCGCCTTGGCCGCATGAGATGCAGCGCATCGGCGCCGGCGGCCGCATTCTGGCGGCGTTGCGCGAGCACGATTGCCAGGATCTCGTGATGATTGGCCCGGTGCGGCGACCCTCGCTGTTGGACATGCGCCCGGATGCCGAGGGCGCGCGCATCCTGGCGCGCATCGGGCGCGCCGCCTTTGATGGCGATGACGGGTTGCTCGCGGCGGTGATCAGGATCTTCGCCGAGGAGGGGTTTTCGGTTGTTGCCGCGCACGAGGTGATGCGCGAAGCCTTGGCCCCGGAAGGTTTGCTGACACGGATGGAACCAGACGCGCAAGCCATGGCGGACATTAATCGTGGAACGCGGGTCGCTCGGCTGCTGGGCTCCGCTGACGTCGGGCAGGGCTGCGTGGTGCAGCAGGGCCTGGTGCTGGCGGTTGAAGCGATCGAGGGCACCGACGCGATGCTGGCGCGTGCCGGCGCGTTGCGGCGTGACGGCATCGGCGGCGTCCTGGTGAAACTTGTGAAGCCTGGGCAGGACAAGCGGGCCGATCTGCCGACCATTGGGCTGCGGACCGTGCGCAACGTGGTCGCGGCCGGGCTAAGAGGGGTTGCATTCGAAGCCCAGGCCACCATTCTGGCGGAGCGTGAGGCTTGCCTGGCCGAGGCGGACGCGGCAGGACTGTTTCTGCTGGGCCTCCCGCCTGAGACCCTATCCTGAAGGAGCCTTCCCATGAGCCAGTTTTTGCACACCATGCTGCGCGTCGGCGATCTGCAGCGCAGCGTCGATTTCTACACCAAGGGCTTCGGCATGACGGAACTGCGCCGCCGCGACGTGCCGGACGGCAAGTACACGCTTGCGTTTGTCGGCTTCGGCAATGAGGACAGCAACACCGTCCTCGAGCTGACCTACAACTACGGCGCCGAGCGCTACGACATGGGAACCGCGTTCGGCCACCTGGCGGTTGGCGTGCCCGATGTCCATGCCGCGACGGAGAAGCTGCGAACCTTGGGCGCGAAGGTCACCCGCGAACCCGGGCCGGTGAAGTTCGGCACGACGGTCATCGCCTTTGTCGAAGACCCGGACGGCTACAAGATCGAGCTCGTGCAGCGCGGATAGGCGCCCTGGTTGCGCCAGGGAGGCTGGCCGGCGTTAACTTCGCGCGCAACGGGAAGGAGACAGGCCATGGGCCCTCTGGCGGGGATAAAGATCGTCGAGTTCACCGGCATCGGCCCCGCGCCGATGGCCGCCATGCTGCTGGCGGACATGGGGGCGACCGTGCTGCGCATCGATCGCGTTGTCCCGGCCGACCTCGGCGTTCCGCTGGCTGAAGCCCATGAGTTCACCCATCGCAACCGCGCGGTCCTGCGCCTGGACCTGAAGGCGCCGGAAGCGGTTGCGACGGCGTTGCGGCTGATCGACGGCGCCGATGGCTTGATCGAGGGGTTCCGCCCAGGCGTGATGGAGCGTCTCGGCCTTGGCCCCGATGTTTGCCTGTCGCGCAATCCGCGGCTGGCCTATGGCCGGGTCACCGGGTGGGGACAGCAAGGCCCGCTCGCGCATGCGGCGGGACATGACCTGAATTACATCGCGTTGACCGGCGCGCTGCACGCGATCGGGCGGGCCGGGCAAAAGCCCACGCCGCCCTTGAACCTGGTTGGCGATTATGGCGGCGGCGCCCTGTACCTGGTGACCGGCTTGCTGGCGGCGATGCTTTCGGCGCGCGCCACCGGCCAGGGGCAGGTGGTCGATGCCGCGATGGTTGACGGCGCCCTGTCGCTGATGACGCCGATCTACGCGATGCAGGCGGGCGGGCGGATCACCGCGCCACGAGGCGAGAACCAGCTCGATTCCGGCGCCTATTACTATGAGGTCTACGAATGCGCGGATGGCCAGTTCATTTCAATCGCGTCGATTGAGGGCAAGTTTCACGCGGAACTTCTGCGGCGCCTGGAGATCGACCCGGCGGGCATGCCAGCCCAGCGTGACAAGGCCGGCTGGAGCCGCTGGAAAGAGGTGCTGGCCAGGCATTTCCTCAGCCGGACGCGCGACGAATGGCGCCGCCTGCTGGAGGGCACCGACGTTTGCTTCGCGCCCGTGCTGTCAATGGCGGAAGCGTCGAGGCATCCGCATAACCAGGCCAGGGCCGCCTTTATCGACGTGGGCGGGGTTCCCCAGCCCGCCCCCGCGCCACGGTTCAGCAAGACGATGGCGCCTGCGCCGCGGGCGCCAGGCGCGGTGCCAGTCGCCGAAGCCCTTGCCGCTTGGGGGATTGCTCCTGCGGACGTTTAAGGCGAGGGGAGATTTACGCCGGGCAGGCGCTTATTGGCCAGAGTACCACCACGCCGGCGAAAGAGGCGTCATCACGAATTCGTCATCGAAACGGTACTACCATTGGCGTCACTGAATGAATATTGGATGCGCCGCCGCTTTGTTTTTGATGGCAAAAGGGAATTCACGATGTTCAAGCCAAAAGTTCTGCTTAGTGCGATTGTCATGTTGTCGGCCAGCGCCATGCTGTCGGTGCCCGCGGCCCACGCGCAATCCTCTCAGCAGGTCACGATCGACGGTGCGAGGAAGGTGCTGGCCGATTTGCGGCACGACAAGGAGTTTGGCAACGCGGCGCGGCTCCTGCGCCGGGCCAAGGCGGTGATGATCGTGCCCAGCCTCATAAAAGGCGGCTTTGTGGTCGGCGGCGAAGGCGGCAACGGCGTCATGATGGTGCATGGCCGCACGGGCTGGAGCGCGCCGGCATTCTATGCGCTGGGCGCGGCTTCCTTCGGTTTGCAGGTTGGACTGGAACAGTCCGAAGTCATATTGCTCATCATGACCCAGAAGGGGCTGGAAGGAATACTGCGCAACGAGTTCAAGATCGGCGCGCAAGCGGGCATCTCCGTCGCGACCCTGGGCTCCGGCGTCGAGGGCGCGATCAGCGGCGCGCCATCGGCGGATGTCGTTGTCTGGTCCTCGTCAACCGGGTTGTACGGGGGGTTGACCATTGATGGATCAATCATCCGGGCGGAGCCAAACCAGGATTCCGCGTTCTACGGCCGTCCCGTGACGTCGCGCGACGTTTTGTATGGGCGCCAGGACAGCCTTCGCGCCGCGGCTCTTGTGCGGGATATGAACGGCCTCCACTAATCTTGCCGACGTTGTTGCAGGCCGTGGGCATGCGTGTTATTGCGCCTGCCTGCGGCCGAGGCAGCGGCAGCGGCGCGCCTGGCTTCCCTTGGGGGATAGTTTAGCGGTAAAACTCCCGGCTCTGACCCGGGCAT
>CAXTXZ010000183.1:6510-7189 GCA_964248015.1 uncultured Rhodopila sp.
GTTGCGACGGGAACTGAAGGCGATCGGATAGGCTTCACCGAAGGCGTTGCGGGTGTCCCACAGGCATGTTATTGCCGCCGCCCGCACTTGCTTTGGGGGATAGTTTAGCGGTAAAACTCCCGGCTCTGACCCGGGCATCCTTGGTTCGAATCCAGGTCCCCCAGCCATTCTCAAGCGAGTTCGCTGGACCCTCCGGCGGCCAGCAGCGCCGTGAGGTCGGCTTTGCGGAATGGTTTGGCCAATGTCGTGATCTGAGCATGGTTGTGGAACGCGGCGACGGATTTGCCGAGCCGCAGGTAGCTTTTGCCGAAGCCGGACATGATGATGATCTGCGCGGCGGTCCCGGCGCCCAGGACGGCATGCAGGATGTCGATGCCGTCGATCTCTGGCATGACGAGATCAATGATCAGGACATCAGGGTTGAATTCCTCGAAGGCTTCGAAAGCGGATGCAGGGTTGGTGACCGTGCGGACCTCGTAGCCAAGTTCGCCTGCGATCTTGCTGACGATTTTCGTGATGCTGTCCTGGTCGTCGATCACCAGGAGTTTTTTGGTCATAAGCGCATTCCCCTCCGAGGATTCTCTGGAACGTGCAAGCCCCCCGGAAACTTGAGTCAATTCATGTTACAGCTAAATAGATTCATTCGCAACAAACTTTATACTGAAGGAATTATTTTGCC
>CAXTXZ010000184.1:0-7188 GCA_964248015.1 uncultured Rhodopila sp.
TGCCTGCGCTGACGCGCTGGAGCATACCGGCCGCGCCCGCCCGCTATGCCGAAGCGTAGCGCCCGATCGGCTTAGCGGCCCCCGGCGCCCGCGCGGCGGCGGTGGGCGGCGTGCCGGATGCCAGGGCAGGGACGGGGATGCCGGCCTCGCGCGCCGCTTCGGCGATGCGCTCGCCAATCTGGTCGCGGAACGGGGAGTTGGCGGGCATGTCGGCCAGCAGGGCTTGCAGGGCGTCGATCGCCTTGCGCGGCTCGCCGGCCTGGCCGGCGGCGGTGGCGAGGTAGTAGCGGGCGGGCACGTTGCGGGGATCGGCTTGCAGGATCTGGCGGAAGATGGCCTCGGTCGCCGGGGTCACGGTGCCGTGGGCCTGCATCACCAGCATCTCGGCGTGGTCGGCCAGCACGTCCGGGCTGGTCTGGCCGAGGTCGATGGCGTGCCGGTAGGCGTCCTCGGCCTTGTCCCATTGCGTGAGGATGGCGAGGCTGCGGGCATAAAGCAGCCAGAGTTGCGCATCCGACGGGTTCTGCTTCAGCCGTTCGGCTAGTTGCTCCGTGGCCTGCCGCATGGCGTCGGGACCGGCCCTGTCGGGCGCGTCGGTGGCGCGGGAGGCGAAGGATTGGTCCGGCACGCCGGGCGCCCCAAGCGACAGGTAGGGGGCGACGGAGCCCAGGAAAATGGTGAGGAAGATGGCGGCGGCCAGAACAGGGCTGCGCGACACGCGGTTCTGGAGGGGCGGCAGGCGGTCAGCGGCGAGCAGCCGACGCTGGATTTCCAACCGGGACGCGTCCGCGTCCGCCTGCGTCACCAACCCTCGGGCGATGTCGCGATCCAGTTCGCGCAACTGGTCGCGGTAGACCGCCTGGTCGAAGCTGGCGCGCGAGGCGACAGGGCGGCTGCCTTTCAGCAGGGGGAGCAGGATGGGCAGCAGCGCCAGGAAGGCGAGCAGCGCCAGGAGGAGCGGCAGGGTCACCTGTCCTCCCGCAGCAGGCGGTCGATGCGCCGGCGTTCGTCCGCGTTGAGCGGGGCGGCGTCGGCGGGCAGGGCCTGGCGGCGGCGAAGCCAGAGCAGGGTGCTGGCAAGGCCGAACAGGACCAGGGCGGGCGGGGCGAACCACAGGACATAGGTCGCCGGCTGCACGGGCGGCCTGAGCAGCACGAAAGCGCCATAGCGGTTGACCACGTTTTGCAGGGTTTGGGCATCGGTGTCGCCGGCGGTCAGCCTTTGGCGCACCAGCATGCGGATGTCGTGCGCGAGGTCCGCGCCGGATTCATCGATGGACTCGTTCTGGCAGACGAGGCAGCGCAACTCGCCGCTGAGCGTCCGGGCGCGGGCTTCCAGGGCCGGGTTGGCGAGACGTTCGTTGGGTTCGACGGCGTGGGCGGGCGCGAGCAGCAGCGCCGCCCACAGCAGAAGCCACCTCATGACGGGGCCGCGCCTGGCTGGTCGAGCTGTTTCAGCAACGGCAGCAGTTCCTTTTCGACGCTTTCCGCCGTCAGGGGGCCGACGAAGCGTTTGCGGATGACGCCGGCGCGGTCGATGACATAGGTTTCGGGCACGCCGTAGACGCCGAAATCGAGGCCGACGCCGCCGGTCTGGTCAACGCCGATTTGGCGGTAGGGATCGCCGTAGGTCGCCAGCAGGCGGTTCGAGTCGTCGGGCTTGTCCTTGTAGGCGATGCCGTAGAGCGGCAGGTGGTCCTGCTGGGCCAGGCGCATCAGCAGCGGATGCTCGATGCGGCAGGGCACGCACCATGAGGCGAAGAAATTGATGACGACGGGATGGCCCCTCAGCGCCGCCAGCGCAAGGGGCTTGCTGTCGCCCAGGCCCGCGAGGTCGAAGTCCGGCGCGGGTTTCGCGATCATCGCCGAGGGAAGCTCGTGGATGTCGTGGCCAGGGCGCAGGGAGACGGCGAAATAGCCCATGAGCAGCATGAACAGCAGCAGCGGCAGCAGGAAGACAGCGCGCGCCATGGGTTATTCGCCGGCGACGGGGACCGGCTGCGGCCCTCGGCGGCTGGCGCGGGCGGCGACGCCGATGCGCCAGCGCCGGTCGCTCAGGCTGACCGCGCCGCCGAACGCCATGATGATGGCGCCGATCCAGATCCAGGGCACGAGCGGCTTCCAGTAGACGCGCACCGTCCATGCGCCCTTGGTGTCGCTGTCGCCGAGAGCCACGTAAAGGTCGGTGATGAAGTTGGTGCGGATCGCGGTTTCGCCGGTGGTCTGGTTTTGCAGCGGGAAGTAGCGGCGCTCGGGGTGCATCACGGCGAGCAGCTTGCCGCCGCTTGTCACGCGGATGGCGGCGTCGTCGGCGAGGTAGTTGGGGCCGGGGATGCGGTCGATGTGGTCCAACGTCAGTTGGTAGCCGGCGATGTTGATTGAGCCGCCGGGTTGCAGGATCTCGATCGCCTCGCGGTCGAAGGCGGAGGCGGCGAAGCCGGCGACCGACACCGCCAGCCCAAGATGGGCCAGCGTCATGCCGTAGGTCGCGCGCGGCAGGCTGGCAGCTCGGCGCAGGCTGTCGAATGCCGGGATGCGGAACAGGCGGATGCGCTCGGCGAACTCCACCAGGACGGCGGTGAACAGCCAGGCGGCAAGGCCGAGGCCCAGCACCGCGAGGACGGGGCCGCCGTTGCTGGCGTAGAACGCGCCCAGGATCACGACGGCGGTGGCGATGTAGGCCACCCAGAGGCGCTGCAACGCGCCCAGCAGGTCGCCGCGTTTCCAGGCCAGCATGGGGCCAACGCCGACAGCGATCACCATGGGCGCCATCATCGGCGCGAAGGTGCGGTTGAAGAACGGGAAGCCGACCGAGAGCTTCGGGCCTCCCATGGCATCCAGGAACAGCGGGTACAAGGTGCCCAGGAACACCGTGGCGCAGCCGCAGGACAGCAGCAGGTTGTTCAGCACAAGCGCGCCCTCACGCGACAGCGGGGCGAACAGGCCGCCGCCCTTCAGCGCGGGCGCGCGTATGGCATAGAGCGCCAGGGAGCCGCCGATCGCCACGACCAGCAGAAGCAGGATGAACATGCCCCTTTTCGGGTCGGTGGCGAAGGCGTGCACCGAGGTCAGCACGCCTGACCGGACCAGGAAGGTGCCGACCAAGGACAGCGAGAAGGTGATGATCGCCAGCAGGACCGTCCAGGATTTCAGCGTGTCGCGCTTTTCCACGACAATGGAGGAATGGATCAACGCGGTGCCGACGAGCCAGGGCATGAACGAGGCGTTCTCCACCGGGTCCCAGAACCACCAGCCGCCCCAGCCCAGGGTGTAGTACGCCCACCACGATCCCATCGCGATGCCGACCGTAAGGGCGCACCAGGAGGCCAGGGTCCAGGGGCGCACCCAGCGCGCCCAGGCGGCATCGACACGGCCCTCGATCAGGGCGGCGACGGCGAAGGCGAAGGCGACAGAGAAGCCGACATAGCCGAGGTAGAGAAAGGGCGGGTGGAACGCCAGGCCGGGGTCTTGCAGGACAGGGTTGAGGCCCCGGCGGTTCGGCGCGGGCGGGAAGGTTCGCAGGAACGGGTTGGAGGTCAGCAGGATGAACAGCAGGAAGCCGACGGCGATCATGCCCTGGACGGCCAGCACGCGCGCCCGAAGGGCCGGCGGCAGGTTGTCGCTGAACAGCGCCACGGCGGCGGCGCACAGCGACAGCATGAAGACCCACAGCAGCATGGAGCCTTCGTGGTTCCCCCAGACGCCCGTGATCTTGTAGAGCAGCGGCTTGTCGGTGTGGCTGTTCTCGATGACGTTGACCACCGTGAAGTCCGAGGTGACGTAGGCGTGCATCAGCGCCAGCATGGCGAGCGCGGTCAGCCCGAAGCCGATCAGCGCGCAGGATTTGCCCACCGCCATCCAGCCGACATGGCGACGGGCAGCGCCCAGGAGAGGCACGGTCGCCTGGATGAGCGCGACGAACAGCGCGAGGATCAGGGCGAAGTGCCCGAGTTCGGTGATCATGGAAGGGTGTGGTCAATCATTTGCTGGATGGGGTGTGCGTCTCCCCGCAGGGCAGGGGTGCCGGGACGGGTCAGGCGGCGCGCCGGCGCTCGGTGGGGATGATGGCGGTCAGGGCTTGCACCAGTTCGTCCATCATGGCGTCCGTGTGCAGCGGGCCGGGGGTGAAGCGCAGCCGTTCCTCGCCGCGCGGCACGGTCGGGTAGTTGATCGGCGTGGCGTACATGCCGAACTCGTTCAGCAGGCGCTGGCTGACAGTCGTGCATAACGCGGCCTCCCCAATGTGCAGCGGGACGATGTGGCTTATGGATTCGATCCTTGGCAACCCGGCCCGGTCGAACCGCGCCTTCAGCGCCGACGCGCGTTCGAACAGCGTCGCGCGGCGCGCGTGGTCCTGCCGCACATGGCGGACGCTGGCAAGGGCCGCGGCGACAGTCATCGGCGGCAACGACGTGGTGAAGATGAAACCGGGCGCGGTTGAGCGGATGAAGTCGATCACGTCGGCGTCGCCGGCGATGTAGCCGCCGTGGCAGCCGAACGCCTTGGCGAGCGTGCCCTCGATGACGTCGATGCGGTGGGCGACGCCGTCGCGCTCGGAGACGCCGCCGCCGTTCGGGCCGTACATGCCGACCGCATGCACCTCGTCGAGGTAGGTCATCGCGCTGTATTTTTCCGCAAGATCGCAGAGGGCGGCGACAGGGGCGATGTCGGCGTCCATGGAATAGACTGACTCGAAGGCGATCAGCTTGGGCGCGGCGGCGGGCGCGGCGCGCAGCAGGGCTTCGAGATGATCCAGGTCGTTGTGGCGGAAGATATTGCAGGTCGCGCGTGATCCCTTGATCCCGGCGATCATCGAGGCGTGGTTCTTGCTGTCGGAAAAGACGTGCCAGGGCTGCTCCGGGCCGTGCGGCAGGCTGTTCAGGATGGTGGACAGCGCCGCCTGGTTGGAGACGAAGCCCGAGGTGAACAACAGGGCGGCGGCCTTGCCATGCAGGTCCGCAAGCTCGGCCTCCAGCGCGTCGTGCAGTGGGCTGGTGCCGCTGATGTTGCGCGTGCCGCCGGTGCCCGCGCCCATGGCTTGGGCGGCCTCGCACGCCGCGTTCACCAGCACGGGATGGCCGCCCATGGCCAGGTAGTCGTTGGATGACCAGACCAGGACGCGGGTTCCGTCGGCGCGAAGATAATGCGGGAAACTGTCGGCCCGCTTCTGCAGCGGGGTGAAAACCCGGTAGCGGCCCTGGCCCTGGATCGAATCCAGCGTGCGGCGGCAGTGATCCTTGAAACCATTCATCCGTCAGCAGCCCTTGATAGCCAGTTCATTCAAATGCACTCAACGCTTCCCGCCAAGCGCCGACCCCGCAATGACATGGATCAACCGCTGCCTGGAAGATGCGCCGATTGATCTGTCCGTCAACAGGATTTGCTAAATATACCAGCAGACCGGTTCTGTCGCCCGGCCAAGGCGCTTTGCAACCGGGTGCCGGAGTGCCATATGGCTATGCTGCACCGCAATATTGTTGCAAGGAGCCTGCATGCCGTTGAGCCAGCCTGCCGAACGCGAGCGTCTTCATACGCGCGCGATCGAGATCAACGGATACCGCAGATCCGATGGCCATTACGACATCGAGGCACACCTGACGGACCGCAAAAGCTTTGGCCAGACCAACTACGACCGAGGTTACATCGAGGCCGAGGAGCCGATCCATGACATGTGGCTGCGCCTCACGCTGGATGAGCAGATGACCATCCGGGCGGTGGAAGCGGTCAGCGACAAGACGCCCTACAGGCTGTGCCCGACCGCCGCGCCGAACTTCTCCAGGCTGGTCGGCATGCGCGTCAAGGCAGGGTTCCTGCGGGAAGCGAACCATGTTGTCGGGGGCGTCGTCGGTTGCACGCACCTGCGTGAGTTGCTGCAGCAGATGGCGACCACGGCGTTCCAGACCATCAACCCGGCCAAGGCGCGACGGGACATGCAGGCCGAGGGGGCGAACGTGGACAAGCCGGGCAGCGATGCCTTCGACACGCGGATCACGGAGAAATGGGGCGGCGGGAACAAGATACTGAACACTTGCCTAGCCTATGACGCGAAAGGCCCGCTGGTGAAGCGCCGCTGGCCGGAGCTTTACACGGGGCCGGACGCCGAGGCGGCGGATTGAGGCGTTTATCCGCTCATCTTGCAGCCTTCCTTGGCCGGTCATCCCCGTGCCGGAGAAGCTAGGCTCCGCAAGGGGGGTCTGATGATGAAACCATATCGCCTGTCACGTTGCTTTCTGGTCAAAGCCGGTGCCGGCACGACGTCGCCCACGCCTGCCATCAGCCGAGCGGCGGATCGCTTGACGATCACGCTTGGGGCGCAATCGGGGGATGTGACAGCGGATTTGGCCATCCCTTGGGCACGGGTCAGTCCGCCATCGCGTCAAATTTCTTCCACCTGATTGACTCCCGGCAGCGACTTCAGGGCCTCGGCGAGCCTGGGCGTCACGTTGTAGCCGCCGGGCAGCGCGATCTCGACCTCCTGGTCGCCGCCGATGCTTGGCACCAGCGTGATGCGGCCTCGGCCACCGCCCTCGCGGCCCAGGATGGCGCGGATATGGGGCACGGCGGTGGTTTCGCGCAGCCAGACGCGGATCGATGCGCCCGCGGCGGCGGCGGCCTGGTCCAGCGGCACCACATCCATCGCGGTGACACGCACCGCGTCGCCCTCGGTCTTCAGCTCCGCCGTCACCAGCAGGTTGGAGCCGGAGGTCAGCAGGTCACGCGACCGGTTCAACACCTCGCTGAAAAAGGTGACCTCGACCGATCCGGCGGCGTCGGACAGGCGCACCCAGGACATGCGGCTGCCGGTGCGGGTGATGCGCTCCTTGGTGGCGACCACGGTGCCGGCGAGCTTGACGCGGGTGACGCCGGCGGCGGCGCGCGCCTGCACGTGCGCCGACTGGGTCACGCCCATGCGCCGCAGCAAGGGGGCGTAGGTGTCCAGGGGGTGGGCGGTCAGGTGGAAGCCGGCGGCCTCGGCCTCGCACGCCAGGCGCTCCAGCGGCGGCCAGTCGGGGATGTCGGCCAGGCGCAGCGGTTCGGGCCTGCTGGACGCGCCGCCGAACAGGCCGATCTGGCCGCTGGCCTTTTCCTCCTGGTTGGCCTGGGCGCGGCGCAGAATCGTTTCCGCGCCGGCGAACAGACGGGCGCGATTGGGGGACAGGCGGTCGAAGGCGCCGGCGCGCACCAAGTT